>NZ_JAZHDB010000049.1:0-26849 GCF_036584575.1 Desulfolutivibrio sp. | reverse complement strand
AAAAAAGAACAAGGGCTTACGATGAAAATCGTAAGCCCTTGATTTTTGCGGACTACAAAAGCGGACTACAAACCCGGCATCCCGTACCCTGCTTCCACGGCCTCGACCTCGGCCAGGGCGGTCTGCTCTCGGTGACGGCCATATGCAGGCCGACCCCGTGGACCGGGCGGCCGTGGAGGCCTTTTTCATGTCGGCTTCCATGGCCGAGTGACGCGCGCCGCGCTCTTTCACCTCACGTTCGGTCAGCTTCCCCTGCTCCCCCCAGACGACGAAGCTCTTCCCAGAGGGCCTTGGTGTTGGCCTGCGCGCCGGAGGTGCTTACGTCTATGCGGATGCCGGGCATTCTCGTCTCCCTTGTTGGTGAAAACCGAGAATGCGTGGATGCGGAGGGTTGCCCCGGGGTTCAGATTCCTGGTATCGGGGCGGAAAAGAGGTGGTCGATAATGCTGAAAGCTGCTTTCGTGGTGTTTTGCGTTGGTTTGTGTTTTCAACAGGTGGTTCTGGCGCAACTTGCAAACCCATTCCCAGAGCTTGACCCTTCTGATTTTGGGAAAGTGAAGCTCGTCGAGTCTGTTACTGTTGGCAAGAAGGCAATTTATATAGGCATGAAGTACGATGACATTGTTGCTGTTCTTCCGCGTGAATCAATTGTGTCGCAGATGATTGACACTTCAAAAGGGAAGATAATTGCATTCAAAAAGTATAAATCTGGAGGGAAAACATTTATTCTTGGAGCAACCAGGGCCACAGACCCAGGCCCTTACATAGTGACATATATTGGCCTGTTTCAGTAATAGGAGGTGGCGCGCCACCCTTTGGCAACCCTGCTGGGCGGATGCCCCCCCCTAGCCCCGTGGATTTCTCGCGGAGCTTTTCCCTTGATTTTCTGGAGGCTGCCGTGGACTCAGACCCATTCCGTTTTACGATTGAAGGAACCATCGCCGCAGTGGGGGCCGTGCTTGCGGCGGCCTTCAGCATCCTATCTTGGGCGCGGCAAGCACGCGGGGACAAGCTTCATGTTTCCTTGGACCGTTCAACAATCAAGCCGGGCGCGTCTTCGGTAAGGGCCTTTCTCGTGAACGGGGGAGCACGGCCCGCACTGATTGGTAAGATTGTAGTGGAGGGAGGCGCGTTCGCGACGCCAGGGGAATATGCCCCCAGCACGGGCCGAGTTGCCCCGCACACCAAATCAGACACCAGGGAGAGAATCCAGGATCATCTTGTCCAGCCCGGTGAAACCGCGAAAATCGACCTGCTGTTGTTTTCTGATAGCGCCGGGAAGATATCCGCCAGCGTATCCACGGGAAGGCGATCAGCTCCCGCCAAACTTGTCGTCTCCATCTCCCGGGAGTGATTTTTCCAGCCATGCCGTTGCATCTCTCACGTGGGCCAGGACCGGCTCCACGACATGCCCCCTTTCCCTATTGACGAACATGAGCGCGTTCCCCTCTTCGTCGTAGGAGAAGACCAGTTTGCCATCAAACGTGACCTCAAGGACCGCGTTTCTATCCAACAGATTCCCTCCGTGTTTTTTTCTTGACTTTCGTTTGCGGGCCGGGCTTTCTGGCCCGCAAACTTACTTTAAATACGCCCGCGCCTTTGCGGCCAGTGCGTCGTTTTCAATCCACAATACCACATTCGCCCCGTTACCAACCCATGCAGTGATCCCATCGAAGCATTTTGCCGACCAGTAAAATTTGTTTGTCGTCACATTACATTGGCATGTTAATTTCAAAAAATCGACAATATTGCTGTATGTATTTCCGCTCCCGCCCTTAACAGTGGCTCTGATGGATCCGAATTTTCCGTCAACAACCTCATAATAAACCTTTGTCCCGTCCAGCGGCCCAGGCATTGGACTCTTCTTTGTATAATATTTCAGCCCGGCTGGTGGCGTATACGTATTCCCTCCACTCTCAACTTGAGACTCCTCCACAAAATCAGCGTTCTTACCCAGGTCAGTCCCCCACGGCTGCTTGCATCCATCATAAACATTTTGGGCACCAACGCCCCCGGCGCTCAAGGCTATAGCCACGATCAAAAACCAAGCAATCTTCATCCCGTATCTCCTTTTTGTTCGGAGGTACGCAAAGGTTTTGCTGGTGGCAAATTCTTCTTGACTTTTTTGGAGCGGGCCGGATTTTGGGGTTGACAGGTTCACAGAAAATGTCAACATACATTCATGAAATGGACGGTGACATTTACCCGCAAGGCGGCCAAGCAGGCCAAGAAGTTGCCCGGGCTGATTGCGAAGAGGCTTGAAGCCCTGCTCCTGGACATTCAAGAGACGGGGCCAATTCATCCAGACAGGCCTCGTTTTGGGAAGTTGAAAAACAGGCCCGGGGAAGTGTATCACTGCCACCTGAACAAGGGCCGCCCGGTCTACGTTGTGGTTTGGGAAATCGAAAAAAATTCCATCCGAGTGGTGGAGGTGGTTTATGTTGGAACTCACGAAAACGCCCCGTACTGACGGGATGTGGGACGTGCATGTAGTGGTCCCTGGGAACCGCCTGGGGGCCGTCGAATTGGCAATTGAAGAGGCGTCGGCCGCGAGTGTCCCACTCGAAGAGGTATTCCCGAGGTCTTCGCCGGGCTCCCTCTTGCGCGGCGCGCGCACGCTCATGGGCATGACCCAAAAGCAGCTTTCCGAGGCCACAGGGATTCCCATTCCGAGCATCTCCGGCATGGAGAACGACAAGCGCCCCATCGGGAAGGCCGCAGCGAAGAAGCTGGGGGAGGCCCTGAAGTTCTCCTACAAGGTCTTCCTGTAGCCCAAGGGCCGGGAACGCACCCGCAATCACGCCGGAATGTCTCTCGCCCATGGCGCTCAGGGCGTCGGTCGAGAACGGAATGTCCTCGCCGTCTTCGCCCGAGAGGCCTTCCCCTCCACGGATGATCCGGCGGGCCTTGATTTTGAGGTCGACGCCCACCAGCGGGCGAGCCAACCGGGAAGGTGAAGGCCCTCCTCAAACTGACGCGCCGGGACCGCCATGGACATCAACCCGATGCCGACTATTCGCAGGGGATGGCCGCGTCGCAGAACTTGCCCACGCCGTATTCGCGACGGCGGAAAAACTTCTCCGGTTCGGGACCGATGATCTGGAGCTCCGGCTGCTTGGACTGCATGGACAGGGCGATGTGCATTTCCTTGGTGCAGCCCGTGGAAAACGTGGCGTCCTTGCCCGCCCAGGCCGGGGGCACGGGCTGGCCCATCAGTTCGAAGCTCTTTTCGATGTCCGAATGGCTTTGGAAACGCCACACGTCGATCAGCCCGCACCGCTGCACCCGCTCCCACATGAACATCAGGTCGTCGGCGTCCATGCCCTCCTCGAAATGTTCGGCGGGATTGATGATGATGGTCCCGGTGAGACGCTCCCGCAGATGGGCGATGAAGGCGTTGACCACGGCGATGGCCTTTTTGGTCTGTCCCGGGATGCTGCCGATGATGGCGCTGTAAAACATGACGCTTTTCCCGGACAGCCGGGCCGAACGCATGCCCTGGATGATCTCCTCGGCCTTGGCCTTGATGTCGGCCTCGGTGAATTTGCGGATGCCCGGGGCTTTTTTCTTCAGCTCCAGGTGGAATCCCCCCTCGCGGTCCCGGCGAAAACTCAGGATGTCCCGGGTGAACTGGTGGCTGGTCAGCAGCAGGCGGCGGTGGTTGAACTCCCCCTTGGCGATGACCAGATCCGCCTCCTTCCAGGTCCGGGCGAAGGTCACGCTGACCCGGTGCAGGTTCAGGCGCTCCCGGGTGCCGTCGGAGATGACCACCAGGGGATTTTCCCGGATGATGCGCAACAGTTCGTTTTTCCCGGCCCGATTGTCCTCCAGAAAATAGGCCCCGGCCAGGACGCTGGTCAAAAGGGGATCCTCCTCGGCGTCCCAGAAGGTGGGGGCGTCGAAATAAAACCCCTCCTTGAGGGCCACGATCACCCGGTGCCCCATGCGCAACAGCGTGCGGATGAAGAGCAGGTCGATGACAAATCCCCCGGAAACGTCGGGCAGGTACAAAATCTTCATCTCGCCGTGGCGGTGGGGATCGACGAGGGTGCGCAGGGCCTCGAAGGCCTCGGTTCCGCCGGCCATCTCCCGGGCCAGTTCCTCGCGGGACGGGGGAGGACCGTCCTGGTCCCAGATGCGCGGCCAGCAGGACAGGGAAAAAAGCCGTTTGAGCTCCAGGCTGTTGAGCTCAAAACGCATGTCCGGAATAGTGCGGCAGGCCATCACCTCCCCCGGGCAGGCATACAGCAGATCCTTGAACTCCGGCCGCTGCACGAAGGCGAAGGCCCGGCGGTTGAGCAGGCGCTTGCGTTCCCGGCTGGGGTCGTCCTGGCCGCTTTGGGTCAGGAAAATGGTGTTGAGGCGTTTCATGAGCCGCGAAGGAATAAGCGTGGGATGGGTCAGGGCCTGGCGGTATTTATGCTCGCACAGAGCCATCACCCGCTTTTTGGTGTAGTCGTCGGCCTTGCAGTCTTCGATAAGGCGCACGATGCGGTCCCAACGCTCGTTGTACTGGCGCAGAAGCGGCGGCTCCAGGCGCTTGTCCAAAAGATACGTCAGCATCTCGTCGGTGCAGGGCACATACACCTGATCCGGCTCAAGCGACACCATAAACCGCAACTGCTCCGGAGAGGCGTTTTTGGCCGGATCGATGGTGTATTCGATGCTGTTTTCGGTCATGAAATGCAGGATCCAGGCGTCAAGATAGGGATCCCGGCCATACCGGATGTCCAGGGCCGAGGAAAAACGCCCGCCGGACGATGCGTCTGAGGTGTCGATCATCGTTGCCCGACAAAGCCTTTGCGCCGAAGTTTTTCGAAATAGGTGTCCTCGCGCAGGGTCACCAGGGTCAGGCCGCGCGCGGACCGGGTCACATGAATCTGATCCCTGGTCCGCAGGGGGAAGCCCTCCTGGCCATCCGCCGTCAGATGCATGTCCGCCCCGGTGTCCAGGGTGGTCACGATGATGGGGGCGCAGGAAGGCAGCACCATCGGCTTCAGGTCGGTCTGGAACGGACACACCGGGGTCACGCAATAGGCGTCCAGATCAGGATGCACCAGGGGGCCGCCGGCCGACACGCAATAGGCCGTGGTCCCGGTGGGGGTGGCCACGATGAGCCCGTCGGCGCGCAGGTCGCAGACGTACTCCCCGTCGTATTCCAGGCGCAACTCCACAAGCCTGGCCATGGCCCCCCGTCCGATGACCGCGTCGTTGATGGCCCTGGAGGCGAACACCCGCTCCCCGTCGCGGACCACGCAGACATCCAGGCACATGCGGGTGACGCTGTGAAAGCCGTTTTTCAGGATGTCGCGAAGGGCCGGTCGCCAGTTTTTCGGGCCAAGGGAGGTCAAAAAACCCACCCGGCCGAGGTTGATGCCCAGGATAGGCAACTGCCCCACCTTCGTTTTGCGGGCCTCGCTCAAAAGGGTGCCGTCGCCGCCGAGCAGAATGGCCAGATCGGGCTCCCGGGCCGGGTCGGCGCCGCGGCCGCGCGGCACGGGCCAGATGGCGGGGTCGGTCTGGCTTTCGCGCAAAAGCGTGGCCACGCCGGCGTCGGAGAGCCAGCCTGCGATCTCCAGGGCCAGGGCGTGGGCCTTGGGGGCGTCGGTCTTGTAGACGAGGAGGATGCTTGCGACTTCTGTCGGCATGTGTATGTTTTCCTTGCCTCCAAGTGTATGATAAAATGTATCGCCCGGGAAGTGTGGCGACCGGCCCTTTTCAGGCCCGCCCACGGCGCGGCGCCGGGAATCCGGCATGGCTTTTTTGACGGGCGCGGGCTAAAGAACGCCCGGGGTTATGCCGATAAAAGATGACGGGAGAGGAGGAAAAGACCGTGCCCGCCACCGCCTACGACGTCCGCAACATGCTTCGCACCTATGGCAAGCAGGCCACCACCGCCCGGCGGTTGGCCCGCTACCGCCGCATGTTGCGCGCCTCCGGGGCCGAGGACGAGGCGACCATCTCCCGGGAGGCCAAGCGCCGCGAGCTTGTGGAGCGGGTGACCGCCGAAATCATGGAGAATCTCATTGTCACCGGCAGCGAGAATCCCGTGGTGGCGGACATCAAGGAGCAGATCGAGGAGGATTTCGGCGAACGTTTTCTCTACGCCTACCCCCCCGAGGAACAGGACTTGCAGATCTTCGTTTTGCGTGAGGATGCCCCCCCCGAGGAACTGACGGGGGAAAACCGGACCATCTTCCTGCAAAAGCTGTGGGAAGTGGCCCTGGAGAAAGTTGACGACACCATGCTCTAATCTTTCACGGGTGCGCAGCCGATAAGATGTGCAACCGGAGCGAGTCTCCGGGAGGGGGCGATTATGGATATCAACGACATCTTCGGAACAGGAAAGCTTTACGGGCAGACCCGGGTGGGTTCCGGCCAGTCGGGGGAGGTGTCCGGGAGCGGCAAGGGCGGCAAGTCCGGCCAGACCAGCGGCTCCACGGACACGGTCACCCTTTCTGGCGACGCTAGGCTTTTCTCCCAGGCCGTGCGCGACGCCCAGGATTCGCCCGACGTGCGCGCGGATCGGGTGGCGGAGCTCAAGGCCCAGGTGGAATCCGGCGAATACCAGCCCGATTCCCATAAGATCGCCGAAAAGATGCTTCTGTCCGAGATCGACCTTCTGTCCTGACCCTTTCCGGCTTCATGATACGACGGCGGCGCCTTCCGCGAGGGGGAGGCGCCGTTTTTTTGACCGCGCAGGAAAAAGCCCGGCGCACGGCCGGGACAGACGGATAAAAAAGCCCCGGTTTCGAAAAACCGGGGCTTCGTCATTTTCGCAGTCGGCGCCGCAACCCGCGCGACGGCCTATTTCTCCTCGGCGTCTCCGGAGGATTCGGCGGATTCGGACGGCGTTCCATTTTGGCCCGTCGCCGACCCGGGCATGAAATGGCTGGGATATTTGGCGTCGGTCTGGGGAACCTGCAGCCCGATGCGCGTTTCATAATTGATGACCAGGGGACCGCTTAAGTTCAGGGTGGTCAGTTCCGGACGTCCCACGGGGATGCTCACGGTGACGAACACCGCCACCTTGCGCCGGTCGTCCACCCCAAGGATTCGTCGGTCGGCCTCGCCGACCACCACCTCGTATTCGGTCATGAAGCTGTACGGATCGGCCACCAAAAGCCCCAGTTTGGGATCGTCCATGCTTTGCAGCAAATGAAACGGCGAATCCTCCTTCAAATGAATGAGGGTGAATTCCTTGTGGTGCTCGAAACCGATCAGCCCCCTGGGGAAACGGATGACCCGTTCCGGGGGCACGCCCACCTCTCCCACCCGGGACTGGATTATTCTTTCGTTTTCTTGTGCCATATGTCCGCCGCGGCGAAAACGTCCTGGTCGCTTGCCTGCATGGCCTGCCTGTTCTGTTCGAGAATCCGCAGGTACACCTCTTCACGATAGACCTGCATGTCGTGCGGGACGTCGAGACCGATCTTGATCTGCTTGCCCTGCACGCCAAGCACGGTGATCTTGATGTTATCGCCCAGGTGCAGGCTTTCTCCCGGGCGTCGGGTAAGTATGAGCATCAATGCCCCGTTTGATGGAAACAGGTTTCGCTCAGGCGACAAACGCCGTCCGCGTGACAGCATGTCTATTCGCCACTTGGGAGCCGTGTCAACAGAAACAGCTGCCCGCCCACGTATTTCCCGGCCTGGCGTCTTTCTCCGCAGCCCCCCTGCGCACGCCTCATCGCTCTACACGTAGTTCATCAGGCTCAGCTCCATAATGGTGGCCGAGGACTTGAGCACGGACTGATACGCCAATTCCTGCTGGGCGATCTTCACCAAAAGCGCCGCCAGATCCACATCCTCCACGTTGCTCACCTGCTCCGTGACATTGGCTTCGAGATTCTCCAGGAAGGTATCCGCCGCCGTCAGCCGGTTTTCCCGGCCGCCCACACTGGCCGCATAATTGAGGATGGTTTGCTGGGAGTCGGTCAGGTCGGCCAGGCACTGCTGGCAACCCGACTGGTTGTTGGTCTCCAGGTAGCCCACAAGCTTGCCCACGGTTTCAAACACATTGGCGGTCAGGCTGCCGTTGATGGTCACCGCCTCGCTACTGCCGTCCCCCGAGGGATCGGCATACACGCCGCCGAAAATATCCTTGCCCACGCCGTTGATGGTCACGGTCTGGTTGGATGAGATCTGGACGTCGATGTCCGCCGTGCGCGGCCGCACCACAAACTGCCCTCCGGTCGGGATGGCCGCCCCGGTGTCGCTGGTCAGGGTCAATATCCCGCCGGGGATGGGCAGCATGGCGCTGCCCGAGGCGATGCTGCTCGACGTATGCCCTTCGGACCAGGTCAGCCCGCCGTCGGTACTGTACGAATAGGTGAAGCTGGCCCCGGAGGCCGACATGTCCACGGCCTCGTCCACCCGGACCACGACGTTGTCTTTAAACGTGCCGTCGGCCGTTCCCGTGACGCTGGTGTTGTAGAGGGGGTCGACCTCCGAGGCGTCGGCATCGTCGCCCTGATAGACGGCCGTGGGGCGTATCCACAGCCAGGTGCCGTCCGTGTCGTTTTCGTCTTCGCTGGCCGTGACGCTGGCCGTGGCGTCCAGGTCCAGGGTGACGGAATCACCCAACTCCAGGCGCACCTGCCCGGCCGGGGCGGTGGCGCTGTAGGTTCCCTCGGTCCAGGTCTCGCCGCCGTCGGAGGAATAGCGGAAGGCCGGAGGCGGTACGTCGGACAGGCTTCCGGATTCGGAAAACTGCACCAGGATGGTGGAGTCCGAATCCCCCTCGATGGTGAAGGAGGTATCGGACAGGGCCTCGTCGTTGGTGGTCATCCACAGGGTTTCCTCGAAGGCCGGGGTATCGGTCTTTTGCCCCGCAAAGATGGAGCTGCCCTGATAGGTGGTGTTGGCCAGGGAGATGAGCTGCTCGAAAAGCTGGCGCAGTTCATAACTGATCTGCTCCCGGTTCTCGTCGGTCAGGGTGCCGGAGGAGGCCTGCTCGGCCAGTTCCTTGATGCTGGTGAGCACGGTGCTTACCGAGGTCATGGTGGAGTCGGCCAGACTGAGCCAGCCCTCGGCCATGGAGATGTTCTCGCGGTATTGGCCAAGCGAGGACAGGGTGTCGCGGCCGTTTAAGACCCGCACCGTGCCTATGGGATCGTCGGAGGGCTTGTTGATCCGCTGTTGGCTCGACGACTGGATGTTGGATTCCATGAGCTGGGCCAGGGAAGAGTTCATATTCTGCAGGACGTTGGAATACATCCCCCGCTGCGTGACGCGCATGATCATGACGACTCTCCTCTCGTACCCGCCCCAGGGTCTTATCCTCGAACCTGGCGTACACGATTTTCTCAACCGAAAATCTTAACTACTTGTTTTTTCATAAAAAATACTGGCGTCTTTTTAAGGGACGCAACCCTAGGACTTCATCCCAAGGATCGTCTGAAACATCTCGTCGGCCGTGCTGATGAGCTTGGCCGCCGCCTGGTAGGACTGCTGGAACCGGATCAGGTTGGACATTTCCTCGTCCAGGCTCACGGCCGAAACCGAGTCCTGCCGTGCGGCCAGTTCATCGGCCAGGGCGGACTGATACAGATAGTTGTACTCGGCGTTCTGGGTATCCACGCCCACCAGACCCACCAGGGAATTGTAATATCCGGACAGGGTCTGGGTGGTGGTCCCGCTGGAAAACGTGGACATGGTCACCTGGGTCGAGGACAACGCGGCCAGGGACAGGGCCGTGGTGTTGTCGCCGGTGTTCATCTCGCCAGCCCCGTTGACGTGCCCGGCATTGAGGAAATTCGAATCGTTGGCCACCACGGTGTTGACGGCGGCGTCATTTGGCGTGGAGCCGGTGAAAAACGTATTGATGCCCAAAGCCGCATAGAGCCCGGTCGAATCCTCGCCGAAGGCGAAGGTGTAGCCGGCGTCGGCGGTGACGGACAGGGTTCCGTTGATGACCTGGGCGGTGCAAAAGGTCCCGAAGGTATTGTTTATGGCGTCCACCACGTCGTTTAAGCTATGCACGGCCGGGTCGAAGGGCTGCGCCCCCGAGGCCACGGGATCGAAGTCGATGTAGCCGAAGGACGCCGCCGAGGCCAGGTTGCCGGTGGCTTCGTCATAAAAATACATGCTCGAAACCCCGGACGAGAGCTTGTCCCCGAAAACCAGTCCCGACGAGGCGCTGCCCAGGGCGATGTCCGCATCGGCCACGGTATACGACCCCATGGCGTAGCTGAAGGCGGAAAGTCCCGCGCCCTGGGAATGGATGCGGTTGACCTCCCACACCAGGCTTTCGGTAAAGGCCTCCAGACGGTCACGGTAGGCGCTGACGTTGACGTCGCGCACGGTGCAATAGCCCTCCAGGGAGCCGCCGGTGATGCGCGCGGTGTTCTCCGTGCCGTTGGCGTAGGTCTGGGGGGTGACGTTGATGGCCGTGCCGGCCGCCTTGTACCAGTAGATGGCCTTTTTGGGGACCAGGGTGAAGGTGTCGCCCTCGCTCAAATTTCCGTCGACCGGGGCATCGTCGGGGTTGTCGCTTGCGCCGAACCAGATCTCCAGCTCTCCGACCTGCACCTTGCCGTCCTCGGGACGGGCGGAATAGAGGATGTCGTCGCCGTTGTCGTCCTTGAGCCAGGTCTTGCCGCCGTCTAGGGACACCCGGAAGGTGGCGGCCCCGGCCCCGCTGGTCACGCTCCCGGCATCCACCACCTGCAGGGTGTATTCATATTCGTCGGAACCGTCGTAGTAGGCTTGGCCGTCGAAGGTGGAGGTCTGGGTGAGCTGTTTGGTGGTCTTTCCCTGCTCGAACGTGAACGTGAAGGTCGAGGTGCCGTCCACGATGGTGTGGCCGGCCTTGGTCATGATGGTGATGTCGCCGTAACCGTTGTCGATGTACTGGATGTCCACGATGGAGGCCAATTCGCGGATCTTGACGTCGCGCAGGTCGTAGAGGGCGTTGGGATTGTTGGAGCCTTCCACGGTATTCTGATTGATCTGGGCGTTGAGGTCGGCGATCTCCTGGGACAGATCGTTGATACGGTCCACATCCTGGGAGATGTAGTCTTCCATCTGGCTTTGAATGGAGGCCAGATCGGAATCCATCTGGGCGATCATGCTCAGCAGATTTTCGGCGTCGTCGATGACCACCTCCCTGACGGCGCTGTTTTCGGGACTCAAGGTCAATTCCTGGAGATCTGAGAGGAACTGGGCCAGGGCGGAGTTGACGCCGCTGGTATTGGATTCGTTAAACAGGGCCTCCACGCTTTGCAGGGCGTTGTAGGCGGCCTCATAGCTCGCAGCCGTGGAAGACTTGTCCAGGTATTGCAGTTCGATGAACTTGTCGAACAGCCGCACCACCTGCGTGGCCAGGACGCCGGTGCCCAACTGCCCGGCCGAATAATTGATGGACATGGCTTCTTCGAGAAGAAGCACCTGCCTGCTGTAGCCCTCGGTATCGACGTTGGCGATATTGTTGCCCGTGACCTCAATAGCCAGCTGCGAGGCGCGAAGCCCGCTTTGGGCGATATTGAGGATGGAGCTGATGCCGGGCATTACATTCTCCCGCTCAAAAGCGTCGGCTCGGACGAGGCCCGGGCATAACGACCGGCAGCGGTATAGACGTCCCTGGTGGGGACAAGCTGCTTCTGGATGAATTCGACGCAGGAGCGGCTCTGATCATAAAACCCCAGGGCCATCTTGAAATTCTGCTCGGCCTGTCTGGCGCAGGCCTGCTCCCGGCGGTCGAGGCCCTCATACAAAGCCTGGGCGCGCTGGCGCTGGTCCTCGGAGAAGGTGTGGATGACGTCGAAAAGGCGTTTGGCGGTGGGAACAATCGTCACGTAGATGGCGCGCAGATCGGTTCGCTCCACCGCAATCTGGCGCAGGAGTTCATGGATGGAAAATTCGAGTCCGGCCACCTTGGTGGGATCAAGCACCCTCAGGTGGGTAAATTCTTCCTGCTGCAGCATGGCCAAAAGCGCCAGGGCCTTCTCCTGCCTGTCCAGGCTGGCGAGTATTCTCGAGGTCATGACTTCCTCCCCCGCTGTAGCGCGCCGCCGTCGCCGCGCCTTCGTTTATGCCTTGCGATGCGACGTTCGCCGCATAGATTCCCACCTGCATGGGATCCACGCTGGCCCCGGCGTATCGCAGTTCAAAGTGCAGATGGGGGCCGGTGGATCGTCCCGTACTTCCCACTTCTGCAATTTTCCGGCCTGCGGCGACAACCTCTCCCTGCTGCACGTCGATGCTGCTTAAGTGCCCGTAAACACTACGCCATCCGCCTTCATGCTCCACGATCACGGCCTTGCCGTAGCCGCCCTTTTGCCCGGCAAAAACGACCTGGCCGTCCCAGCAGGCGGCAACCGCTTCCCCTTCGGGGGCGGCGATGTCCATGCCCGCATGCCAGGCCGTCTTGCCGGTGAACGGATCGCCACGCCAGCCGAAGTCCGAGGTGATGGTCCCGCTCACCGGGGCCGCCAATTCCATGGCGGCCTGATCCCGGCCGGGACGCGAGGCGTCGGTCCCTTCGGCGTCCTTGGCGGAGAGAAACAGGGAGTGGGAGGGATGGGCCAACACAGGGTCGGCCACGATGCGCTGCGGCTCGCTCGGGATCCCGGCCGATTTCGTGGGGAGGTGGTCCAGCCCCGTTCCGATCACGGGACGGTTGGCGGGCAACGTGGCGCCCTTGGCGGGTCCTGTCGGCGCCCCCGATCCGGCGCCCGTCTGGTCCGTCTGGCCCGTCTGGCCCGATTGGCCCGATTGGCCCTTGCCCCGCCCCACCCGCTCCTTGAGCTGGGCATACATCATGTCCGCCAGCCCGATGCCGCCGGCCTCGGCCAGCTTGTCGCCCAGGGCCTGATCGAACATGGACATGTATTTGTCTTCGTAGGGGCTGTGCAACATGCCGTCCTTGGGCACCGTGGCCCGCATCTGGGTCATGAGCTTTTGCAGGAAGGCGCTTTCGAATCCCCGGCAGGCCTCGCGCAGTTTCTTCTCGTCCGTATTTCCGGCATTGAGGGTTCTGGCCAGGGAATCCATGCGCAGCTTGTTCTGGACATCCACGCCTGCCTCGGCGGGCGCGACCAACAGCGACGACTCCAGGCCCACGGACATGTTACATGACCTCCAGCTCGGCGTGCAGGGAGCCCGAGGTCTGCAAGGTGCGCAGGACGCTGATGAGGTCGCGCGGGGTGGCCCCCAGGGCGTTTAAGCCCTGCACCAGCTCCTGAAGACTGGCGCCCTCCACCAGCTTGAGCTTGCGGTTGTCTTCCTGCATGGCGATATCCGTCTCCGGCACCACCACGGTCTGCCCCTCGGAGAACGGCAGGGGTTGGGAGACGTCGGCGGATTCGCGGATCTCGATCTGCAGATTGCCATGGGTCACGGCGGCCGGGGCCAGCTTGACGTTTAGGCCAACCACCACGGTGCCGGTCTTTTCGTCCACCACCACCCGGGCCCGGTTGTCCGGCCGAATCTCCAGATTCTCCAGGTTGGCCAGAAGCGGCACCAGGTTGCCCTTGTGCTGGTCGGGCACGGCAAGGCTTATGGTGGCGCCGTCCACGGCCGAGGCAAAGGCCCCGCCCATGGCGTCGTTGATCTTCTGGGCCACCTGCTGGGCCGTGGAAAAATCGGGATGTTGCAGGTTAAGCGTCAGGCCCTCCTGCTGGTTGAACTCGAAGGGGATGGTCCGCTCCACGTTGGCCCCGCCGGGGATCATGCCCACGGTGGTGATGTTTTTGGAGACCGAGGCCGCCGCACCCGAGGCCGTCACGCCGCCCACCAGAAGCGAGCCCTGGGCGATGGCGTAGATGTTGCCGTCGATGCCCTTGAGCGGAGTGACCAGAAGCACCCCGCCAAGCAGGCTCGACGAGTCGCCAAGCGAGGAGATGGTCACGTCCATGCGGGTGCCGGCCTTGGAGGAAATGGGCATCTGGGCCGTGACCATGACCGCGGCCACGTTTCTGGGCTTGAGCGTGGTCTTATCCACGCGCACGCCCATTCGGTCGAGCATGTTGTAGATGGACTGCACGGTAAATTCCGAACCGCGCTTGTCGCCCGTGCCGGACAGCCCCACCACCAGGCCGTAGCCCACCAACTGGTTGGTGCGCGAGCCGCTAAACGAGGCGATGTCTTTGAGGCGCGTGCCGTGGACGGCCTGGGTCGCGCCCAACACGAAGGCGCACAGGAAAAGGGCCGCCGCCATCCACCGGCCCATGGCCGACTCCGTCATCCGGTCGCCGCGTCTTCCGATCACGATCTCGCCCATAACGTCCTCTCTCATTCCTGTTCCCGTCGTCCGGGAACGCCTGCCGCGTCCGTGCGCAGGAGTTAGAACGGCCACACGTTGTCGAGGATGCGCGACAGCCAGCCGGGCTTTTGCCGGTCGGCCAGAACGCCCTCGCCGTAATATTCGATCTTGCAGTCGGCCAGGACCGTGGACGGCACGGAGTTGTCCGGGTCGATGTCCGTTGGCCGCACCAGCCCCCGGACCACGATGATCTGGTTCTCGTCGTTGACCTTGGTCTCACGCGCCCCTTCCAACTGCATCACCCCGCCGGGCAAAATGGCCACCACCCGGCAGCCGATGGAGGCGCTGACGTCGGACTCGCGCTTGGTCTCGCCCTTGGCCTTGAACTTGTTGCTGGTCCCGGCCTTGACCATGGCGTCCGAGCCGACGGGCCCCATAAGTCCGAAATTGGGACCGCCGAGCTGTCCGGTGAGGGAACCGTCAAAGGTGCGGTTGCCGAAATAGTTGGCCACGCCGATGTCCACGGTGGAATCCTTGTCGGACTTGGTCTCTGCCTTGTTCTTGCCCCGGGAGTTCTCCACGATGTTGACCATGACGATGTCGCCGATGCGCCGGGCCCGGTTGTCCTCGAAGAGAAACCCGGCCTGGGACTGGCTGAAGATGGAGCCCGGATTCTCCGCTGCGGGCGGGGCCTGGAAGACCGGCTCGGACAAAGTCGGCGCCGGGGCGGGCCGTTTGCTCGCCGAGGAGCAGCCCGCCGCCGACGTAACGCATATGATCAGGGCCAGGATGGCTGTACGGTTCATGGGATATCCCCCTTGATCACCTTTCGGTGACGACCACGGTGTTCTTGTCGCGCACCGAGGCGATGACTTTCCGTTCACTTTGCAAGTTGCGCACCGTCACCCGTCCGCCCGGCGCGCCGTCGGATTCGGCCAGGGCGTCCACCTGAAGCCGGATGCGGCCGCCTTCATAGACCAGGAGAACCTTGTCGCCTTTTTGCACCACGGGCATGGGCTCCACGTCCTGGGCGAACACCACCTGTCCCTGCCCCACGCCGCGCACCAGGCGCACGGGCAGGCCCGTGCCGTCCCAGGGGCGGCCGGGGAGTCCGGCCAGGTTGCGTTCCTCGAAAGACACCAGCTCCTGAGTCAAAACCCCGTCGCGGGGATTGACCGGCCGCCTGGCCACAGCCACCCGGGTCGTCTGGTTGACCACGGCCCTGGCCGCCACCTTGCTGACCGTGCGACCGTCCGGGCCGGTCACGCACAGCCGCAGTTCCGTCGCTCCCGGGCCGCTGGCCGTGCTCCCGGCGGCCATTTCCACGGCCAGCCGGTCGTGCTCGGCCAAAAACAGGTATTCCGGGGTCTCCACCCCGCTGAGCCATGTCCGTCCGGGCAATCCGGACAGCTGCGGCGTCAAGAAATCGACGATGAGATTCTCCAGTTCCGTGCGCTGGACCACCCGCCCTCCCCGACGCACCATAAGCTGCATCGGCAGGACGTATTCCACGGGGGCGTCCTTCAGGTAGGCCCGAAGTCTGCCCGGCAGTTCGGCCCCGGGCAGGGTCTGGGACTGTCCCGGCGCGGGGGCGGCCCACAGGGCCGTGGCCCCCAGGATGGCCCAGGCGTCCTCGGGAAATCCCGGATCGGGCGCGGCGATGTCGCGAAGCGTCACCCTCTCGCCGTCCGCGCAGGCCGCAGGGAGGATGCGCAGCATCCAGGCGGCCTGGGCCGTCGGTGCGCAGAAAACGACCCCCAGGCAGGCCACCGTCGCCAATATGGCGGCCCGGGCGGAGTCAAAGATGCGTCCCGTGCTGTTCATGGTATTTTACCGCTTCACGTTGACCGCTGTCTGGAGCATGCCGTCGGCGGTGGTGATGGCCTTGGAGTTGGCCTCATAGGCGCGCTGGCCCACAATGAGCCCCACCATTTCGTCCACAAGCTCCACGTTGGACATCTCCAGGAAGCCCTGGACCAGGATGCCCGCGTTCTGGTCGCCGGGATTGAGTTCCTCGGGATCGCCCGAGGCCTCGGTGGTGGAATAGAGATTGCGGCCCTCGGCGCTTAAGCCCGCCGGGTTGATGAAGGTGTAGATGGGGATGTCCACCCCGGCCAGTTCCTCGCCGTCCGCATCCAGGCAGGCCAGGTGTCCGCCTTCGGTGATGGTGATGTTTTTGGTTTCCTGGGGCACGGCGAATTCAGGCTGCAGGACATAGCCGTTGGCCGAGACGATGGTGCCGTCCTGGTTGAGCTTGAAGGAACCGGCCCGGGAGTAGAGCTCGCGGCCGTTGACGTCCAGCCGGAAAAACCCGTCGCCCTCGATGGCGATGTCGAGCTGGTTGCCGGTATTTTGCAGATCGCCCTGGGTGAAGAACTTGTGCACCGTGGTGGGCCGCACGCCAAGTCCGACCTGAAGGCCGGTGGGCAGGCGGTTGCCGCCGGCGATCTCGGTGCCGGCCACGGCCTGGGTCTGGTACATGAGATCCTCGAACTCGGCCCGGCTTTTTTTGAAGCCGATGGTGTTCACGTTGGCCAGGTTGTGGGACATGGTGTCTATTTGCATCTGCATGGCCACCATGCCGGTAGTGGCCGTCCAAAGAGAACGCATCATACGCGTCAACCTCCTGCGTTATTTTTCCGAACCGATCCTGGTCGCCCGAGTGTCGAGATCATGGGAACTGGTCATGACTTTTTGATAGGCCTCAAAGGTGCGCTGGGTCTCGATCATGGACACCATTTCGGAAACCACCTCCACGTTGGGCTTTTCCAGATAGCCCTGCACCACCTGGGTCAGGGCCGGATCGATGGCCTCCCCCTGGATGGCTGCGCCGCCGTTGCCCCGGTAGAGGTTGGCCCCGTACTTCTCCAAGGTCTCGGGCTCGGCCACGGCCACCAGGTCCAGGGTTCCCACGGGGGCGCCGTCCACGGAGATCTGGCCGTCTCCGGCCACCGTGATGACCTTGCCCGCCGGGATGTCGATGGCCCCGCCCTCACCAAGCACCTGATAGCCCTGGTCGGTCATCAGGGATCCGTCCGGGCCGCGCAAAAAGGCCCCGCTGCGGCTCAGATAGTCGCCGTCGGGAGAGCGCACCCGGAAAAATCCCGGCCCTTGTATGGCCAGATCGAAGGTGTTGCCCGTGGCCTGCAGCGCCCCCTGCGAGAAGTCGATCTGTTGCATGGACAGGCGCGGTTTGGCGATGAGCTCGGCCTCGGGCAGAAGCTGTTCCTCACGGATGGTTCCGCGCGGGTCGGGGTGGTAGTCGTGGGCGTAGCGCACGAAGGTGTCGTGGAAGGACACCTGGTCGCGCTTGTAGCCGGTGGTGTTGATGTTCGCCAAATTGTTGGCGCTGATATTGAGGCGGTTTTCGTTGCTTAAAGCCCCGAAAAGCGCGCTGTACATGCTCATGTCCATGGAAGGAGTCCTCCTCGACCGGAGGGGATGCAAGGGGCGGACCAACGGCGAATGTCATGGGAGGTAGAGCGGACCAAAAAAAAGAGGCCGGACGATGCGCCATCGTCCGGCCCCGGCGTCGTATCGCGCTACGGCTACACGCCCAAAATGATCCGGGCCGCGCCAAAATAGAGCAGAAGGCCGGTGATATCCACAAGCGTGGTCAGGGAGGGGCTGGCGGCCACGGCCGGATCGCGCCCCAGGCGCACGGCCAAAATCGGCAGGGCCGCGCCGAGGATGGTGGCCGTGACCACCTGGGCGCACAGCGCCAGGCCGACCACGAATCCCACCTTGGCCAGGGTCACGCCCGCAGGCAACACCGCCCCGTGCGACAGAAACGACACCTTGGCGAAGGCCAGAAGGGCCAGGATGCCGCCCAGCATGGCCGCCACCTGGAACTCCTTGAGAAAGACCCGCAACGCGTCCCGGGGCTTCACGTCGCCAAGCGTCAGGGCTCGAATGACCACCGTGGCCGACTGGCTGCCCACGTTGCCCCCGGCGGCGGCGATCATGGGCATGTACAGGGTCAGGATCAAAAGACTGGCCAGGGTGGACTCGAAGGAGCTGATGATCAGCCCGGACACCAGGCCCAGGGCGGCCAGGATCACCACCCAGAAGGCCCGGTTGCGAAAATGCCCGAAGGCCGAGGTGCGCAGGTAGGCCTGGCCGTCATGGCTGCCGCCGATGGCCACGAATTTCTCCATGTCCTCGGTGTGTTCCTGGTGCAGCACGTCCATGGCGTCGTCGTGGGTGACGATGCCCACCAAAACCCCTTTCTCGTCCACCACGGGCAAGGCCAGCAGGTCGTAGCGGGAGATCGTTTTCACCACCTCTTCCTGGTCGTCTCCGGCCCGGGCGAAGATCACCTCCCGGTTCATCAGATCCGACACCCGGCTTTCGGGCCGGGCCAGGATGAGATCCTTGAGCGACACGAACCCGGTCAGCCCCCGGGCGGCGTCCACCACATAGGCGTAATAGATGGTCTCCTTGTCCGGGGCCTCCAGGCGCAACTTCTCGATGGCCTCCCGGGCGGTCATCTCCGGGTTCAGGGAGGCGTATTCCGAGGTCATGACCGCCCCGGCCGTGCCCTCGGCGTAGGAGGACAGCCTGCGGATGTCCTCGCGCTCGGCCTGGGCCAGGGCGGGCATCACGGCCTGGCGGCATTCGTCCGGAATGCGCTTGAGCAGATCCACCCGGTCATCGTGGGGCATGGCCGACACCAGGGCCGTGACCTCGCGCCGGGTCATGGCCTGGGCCGTGGCCACCTGGGCGGACTCGGTCAGGTGGACAAAGATCTCCGCCCGTCGCTCGGGGGCCAGGGCCGCCAGCACCCGCCGGGCCAGCTGGGCCGGACTGCCGGGATCGGGGGAGTCGTCGTGGCGGAAGTTTTCGAAGGCGGCGCACAGGCGCTGCGCCGCGACGCCCGGATGCTCCCCGCTTGCGGCGCAGCGGATCAGGGCCGTGACGTCGGCGGCGTCCCGGCGATCATCACGCGAAACGCCGGAGACGCCCGAGGTGGACGTCGCCATGGGAAATTTCGCCAGAAGGGTGTTCGGCATGGTTCGCCTCCCTTGCACAGGGAATTACAGGCTGCGGAACTGGCCGCGCCCTTGGCGAACCGGGAGGGGAAAGGCTTAGTCGGACCCGTCCGGAAACGGGAGCGACCAGGACATCCCTCGCGGCCGTGAAAAGGCGCGGGTCCGGGTCTGGTCGCGGCGCGAACGCCGCGTGGCCTTTCGGGGCCGACTACCGTCAGGGTCCATGAAAAAACCTTGGGTTGATTGTTTTCCATGGCGCACCGCCCTGGGGCGGCATGCCGTCATCCAGAAACTTCTATACATCGCAGACAAAAAAGGCAACCCTGAAGCGTCCTGCCCTTGACCGGACAAAGGGGCGTCTTCCGCCAACCGGAGGCAGCCTCCCCCGCCGGGGCGTTCCCCGCTTCCGCCCTCCGGACGTCCTCAGGGGCATCTTGCCCCTTGACAAAAACTCCACACCGGGTAATTTCATCAATTCGAGCGGGCGTAGCTCAGCTGGTAGAGTACAAGCTTCCCAAGCTTGGTGTCGCGAGTTCGATCCTCGTCGCCCGCTCCAGCTTCTAAGCCTCTGACGACCCTGGCGTTTTTATGTGTGACGAGACGAGGTGGACCAGCGGGTTGGGTCCACTTTTTTTTTGCCGGGCCACGGCTCGCGAGCCGACTTTCCCGTATTTTATAGGATATATGGACATCCAGGAACGCGCCCAACTGATCGAAAAGCTTCTCACCCCGTTTCTCGCCGCCGAGGGACTCATCCCCTGGGGAATCGAACTCACCTCGGCCGGGCATCGGGAACTTTTGCGTATTTTCATCGACCTGTCCCCCGAGGCCCGGGCGGCCCAGGGGCAGATGGATCGCGAGGCCGGAGTGACTGTGGACCACTGCACCACGGTCAGCCGCCACGCCGGATATCTTTTGGACGTGGAAGACGTCATGCCCGGCCCTTATGTGCTTGAGGTCTCCTCGCCGGGCATTGAGCGCCGTTTTTTCACGCCCGGCCAACTCGCCGGGCACATCGGCCGTGAAATCGAGGTGACGCTTCTTACGCCCCGCTTAGGGCGTCGCCGGTTCCGGGGACTCCTGACCGGCGCCGCAGGCGAGGCGTTCACCATGACGGCCGATCCGGGACCGAAACAGACCGCCGTGGACTTTGCCTGGAACGACGTCAAAAAGGCCAGGCTGGTGCACCGTTTTCCCGATGCGGCAGGCGATCCCGGCCAGGAACATTTCCATGGACCCTCGGAGGTGACCCCATGAGCATGGAGCTGAAAAAGGCAATCGACCAGATAAGCAAAGACCGGGGCATCGACCGGGATCTCCTCGTTGACACCCTTGAGGAGGCCGTGCGCTCCTCCGTGGCCCGTAAATATGGGGATCACCTGGATTTCGAGGTGGGCTACAACGAGGAACAGGGCGAGATCGACGTCTACCAGTTCAAGGTGGTCGCCGAGGAAGTGGAAGACCCGGACGCGGAGATCACCCTGGAGGAGGCCCGGGCCATCGACCCCAACGTGCAGATCGACGACGAGATGGGGTTCAAGCTCAAGATCGAGGATCTGGGACGCATCGCGGCCCAGTCGGCCAAGCAGGTGATCATCCAGCGCATGCGCGACGCCGAGCAGGAGATCATTTACGAGGAATACAAGGACAGAAAGGGCGAGATCGTCAGCGGCATCATCCAGCGCCGGGACCGCTCCGGCTGGATCATCAACCTCGGCCGCACCGAGGCCCTTTTGCCCAAGGAAGAGCAGATTCCCCGCGAACGCTACAAGCGCGGCGACCGCGTCCAGGCCTTCATCATCGAGGTGCTGCCCCAGGGACGCGGCCCGCAGATCATCGTGTCGCGCACCCACGGCGACTACATGAGCGCCCTTTTCTCCCGCGAGGTGCCCGAGGTGGCCGACGGCACCGTGCGCATCCTGGGCGTGTCCCGCGACCCCGGCTCCCGGGCCAAGGTGGCGGTCATGTCCAAGGATCGCGACGTGGACCCGGTGGGGGCCTGCGTGGGCATCCGGGGATCGCGCATCCAGAACATCGTCCAGGAACTGCGCGGCGAGCGCATCGACATCGTGGTCTGGAGCCCGGACATCGCCGGATTCGCCAGAAACGCCCTGTCCCCGGCCTCGGTTTCGCGCATCATCGTGGATGAGGAAGAAAAGACCCTGGAGGTCGTGGTTCCCGACGACCAGCTCAACCTGGCCATCGGCCGCAAGGGCCAGAACGTCAAACTGGCGGCCAAGCTTTTGGGCTGGAAGATCGATATTTTCACCGAATCCCGCTTCGGGGAGCTCAACGCCTCGCGCAAGGAACTCGAACAGCTGGCCAGCGTAGCCGAGATGCCCGTGGAGAAGTTCCTGTCCGCCGGGTTCACCTCGCTTGAGCAGATGATCGAGGCCGACGACGAGGCCATGTCGTGCATCGAGGGCATGACCCCCACGCGCATGGGCAACATCCGGCTGGCCCTCAAACTCCTGGCCCCGGCCAAGGCCCCGGCCGAAGAGACGGGCGATGCGCCCGAGGCCTCGACGGCTCTGGACGAGGCGGCCGGTGACGAGCCCAAGGCCGCGACGGCCATGGACGAAGCGGCCGACGACGAACCCGTGGCGACGGCCGACGAGACTGGTGACGCGGCCGCCGAGGCCGCCGATGCGGCCGATGCGGCGGAGGCCCCAGGGGACGACGTCCCGGCAGTCGAGGGCGACGCGACGGCCAGGCCCGGGGAATAGGACGCCGCCCCCATGAGTATTGCGGGGCCTGAGGATGGAAACGGCGACGGGAAGCACGTTCCCGTGCGCATGTGTGTGATATGCCGGGGCCGGTTTCCCAAAGCCGGACTGTCCCGATATGTTGATTGGTCCCGGGCGTCCGGCGGCCCGGCCACGGCCGAGACAGCGCCGCCGCAACTGGTCCATGACGCAAAGATGCGCATGGACGGCAGAGGGCATTATGTCTGCGACAACCCCGTCTGCCGGGAAAAATTCAAGAAATTCGCCGGGCGCGGCAGGAAACGTTAGGGGGAAGCCAAAGTGAGCAGCATTCGGGTGAAAGACCTCGCCAAGGAACTTGGGGTCGGCAACAAGGAAATCCTGCAATTCCTGCGAGAGTTGGGCTTTCAGGCCAAAAGCCAGATGGGCGCCCTGACCGAAGAGGAAGTGTTGCAGGTGCGCGCCAAGGCGCGGTCGCTTGTGGGCAAGACCCAGGTCATCGACACCGAGGTCCAGCCCGGCGTTATCGTCCGGCGGCGCAAGCCCGCCCGGGACAAGACGCCCGAGCCCGCCCCCGAGGCCGACGCCACTCCCCCGGTGGAACATGCGGCTGCCGAGCCCGAAGACGTCGAACCTCCCGTGGTCGAGGTTTCGGCCAAACCGCAGGCCCCGGAAGAGGCCCCTGCCGATCATGCCGAGGAGCGTGCGCCCCGAAAGGAGCGCCCCGCGCGTCAGGCCCCGGTGGAGACCAAGGCCCGGATCATCTCCCAGCCCGCCGCCCCCGAACCTGAGGCCCCGGAACCCGCCCTGCCCCATCCCGTCGAGATGGATACGGCCGCCGTGGTGGAGGCCGTGGAAGAAGTCGAGGCCGCCACGGAGATGGCGCAGGCCGCTGCGACGACCGATCAGGAATCCGCCGCCGAGGCCGAGCCAGTCATCACGGCGGACGCGATCTCCGAAGAGAAGCCCGAACAGCCCGTCGCCGCCGAGGCGGCCGCAGGCGCCGAAGCGACGCAGTCCGAATCGGCGCGACAGGCCGAGGAAGAGGCCCGGACCGGCAAAAAGAAAAAGCCGCGTCGTGAGCAGCCGATCACCCCCCAGGTGCGCATCATCTCCATGCCCGACCCCAAGCCCGTAGTCCCGGCGGCCCCCGCCGCCGCCCCGGGAACCGCCGCTCCCAAGGCCGAGACCGAGGAGGAGCGCCGGAAAAAGGGCAAAAAAGACCGCCGTACCGTCGAATTCGCCCCCACCCCGGTGGAAACCGAGGAGTCGCGCCGGAAAAGCGCCGCCGCCAAGAAGAAAAAGACCCCCGATATCCAGGATCGCACCGGTGGCCGGGCCAAGTCGTTCAAGCGGAAAAAGCCGCGCGAGGACTTCCATCCGGTCCAGCCCCAGATCCAGGCCGGAACCCAGCCGCTCAAGGCCGCCAAGCGCAAGATCCGCATGGAAGAGACCATCCGGGTGGCGGAGTTGGCCAAGCAGATGGGCATCAAGGCCCAGGATCTCATCAAGGTGCTTCTGGGACTTGGGGCCATGGTCACCATCAACCAGTCCCTGGATGTGGAGACCACCATCCTGGCCGCTGGCGAATTCGACTACGAAGTGGAAAAGGTTGGCTTTTCCGAAGAGGATTTCCTGCTCGACCGCGAGGCCGACAACCCCGAGGATATGCGGTCGCGGCCGCCCGTGGTCACCATCATGGGCCACGTGGATCACGGCAAGACCTCGCTTCTCGACGCCATCCGGCTCTCCAACATCACCTCCGGCGAGGCCGGGGGCATCACCCAGCACATCGGCGCCTATCATGTGAGCACCTCGCGCGGCGAGATCGTCTTTCTGGACACCCCCGGTCACGAGGCCTTCACCGCCATGCGCGCCCGCGGCGCCCAGGTCACGGACATCGTGGTCCTGGTGGTGGCCGCCGACGACGGGGTCATGGACCAGACCCGCGAGGCCGTGAACCATGCCAAGGCCGCAGGCGTGCCCATCGTGGTGGCCGTGAACAAAATCGACAAGCCCGAGGCCAACCCCGACCGGGTCATGCGCGAACTGGGCGAGCTGGGTCTCGTGCCCGAGGCCTGGGGCGGCGAGACCATCTTCGCCAACGTCTCGGCCAAACAGAAAATCGGCCTGGACGCCCTTTTGGAGATGATCCTTTTGCAGGCCGAGGTGCTCGAACTTTCGGCCAACCCCTCCAAGCGCTCCCGGGGCCACATCGTGGAGGCCCGGCTGGACAAGGGTCGCGGCCCCATCGGCACCATCCTCATCCAGGAAGGCACGCTCAAGCAGGGCGACGCCTTCGTATGCGGCGTGGTCAGCGGCCGGGTGCGGGCCATGTTCGACGACCAGGGCAAAAAGATTCGCGAGGCCGGCCCGGCCATGCCCGTCGAGGTCCAGGGCTTCGAGAGCGTTCCCGTGGCGGGCGACGAGTTCGTCGGGGTCGAGGACGACAAGGTGGCCCGGCGCATCGCCGACGCCCGTGGCATCAAGCAGCGGGAACGGGAGCTGGGCAAGGCCACCAAGGTCACCCTGGAGACCTTCCTGGCCTCGCGGCCCGACGCCGAGGCCCAGACGCTCAACCTGGTGCTCAAGGCCGATGTGCAGGGTTCGCTTGAGGCCATCACCGAGGCCCTCAACAAGCTGTCCACGGGCAAGGTCAAGGTCAACGTCATCCATGCCGGAACCGGGGCCATCACCGAGTCCGACATCCTTCTGGCCTCGGCCTCCCAGGCCATCATCATCGGCTTCAACGTGCGGCCCACGGTCAAGGTCAAGGACGTGGCCGACCACGAGAACGTGGACATCCGCTTCTACGACATTATCTACAAGCTGGTCGGCGACATCAAAGACGCCATGTCCGGCATGCTGGCCCCGGTCATCCGGGAGCAGTACCTCGGCCAGGCCGAGGTGCGCGACACCTTCAGCGTTCCCAAGATCGGCTTGGTGGCCGGGTGCGGCGTCCTGGACGGCAAGCTCACCCGCAATGCGGGCATCCGCCTTTTGCGCGACGGCGTGGTGGTCTACACCGGCAAGCTGGCCTCGCTTAGGCGCTTTAAAGACGACGTGAAGGAAGTCACCAAGGGATACGAGTGCGGCGTGGGTCTTGAGAACTACAACGACATCAAGATCGGCGACGTCATCGAGGCCTTCGAATCCGTGGAGGAGAAGGACACCCTGTAAGGCGGTGGTCGGAGCATGGTCATCGGCATCCTGACCCTGGAGTTTCGGCTCCACGGAAACGACTCGCTCAAGGGCAAACGGCGCGTGGCGTTAAGCCTCAAGCAGAAGCTGCGCAACACCTTCAATGTGGCCATAAGCGAGATCGCCCGCCAGGATGCCCACGACACCCTGGTCCTGGCCGCCGTGACCGTCTCCCCGGACGCCCCCCGGGTGCAGGGGCTTTTGCAGAAGGCGCTCAACAAGGTCGTGGCCATGGATGCGGCCGAACTGGTCTACGACGACATCGAGATCATTCAGGTCTGATCCGGCCCGGTCTGACCCGGTCTGATCTGGCTCGGCCCCCCGGGGTCGGCAAGGATAGTGATTATGAAACAGGCGACCTCCCGGCGCTCCACACGGCTTTCCGACCTGATTATGCGGGAAATCGCCCAGATGCTTGTGGAAGACGTGAAAGACCCCCGGCTCGAACTGGTGACCATAAGCGGCGTGGCCTTAAATACCGACTTAAGCGTGGCCAAGGTGCTCTACACCCTGACCGGAGACGAGAAACGCCAGGCCCAGGCCGCCGCCGGGCTTGAGCAGGCCAAGGGCTATATGCGCGGACTTTTGGGCCACCGGCTCAAGATCAAATTCGTTCCGGAACTGCGTTTTGCGCGCGACACCTTTCTTGAGGACATGGTCTATGCCCACCCCGATGCGTGATATCGCGCGCATCCTTCGCGAACACGACGACATCGCGATCCTCTCCCACGAAAATCCCGACGGCGACGCCGTGGGCTCGGCCGCGGCCATGGGACACATCCTGGCCCGGCTGGGCAAGCGTTTCACCATGGCCAACGCCTCGCCCCTGCCCGGCCAGTTTTCCTGGATGGACATTCCCGGGCATTGGACCACCGCCCTGCCGACGACCTACGGCTTCGCCGTGGCCCTGGACTGCGGCGACGCCGCCCGCCTGGGGCCTTTGGAGCATGCCCTGGACCCGGCAAGGCTCATCGTCATCGACCACCACCTGGGCAACCCCGGCTTCGGGGCCCTGAACTGGGTGGACACCACCGCCTCCTCCACCGGGGAAATGGTCGCGGCCCTGGCGGACGAACTCGGCGTGCCCCTGACCGGCGGCCTGGGGCAATGCCTCTACGTGGCCATGATCACGGACACCGGGGATTTCACCTTCGGCTCCACCCGGCCCGAGACCCTGGAACTGGCGGCCCGCATCCTTCGTGCCGGGCTCGACGTGGGCGAAACCAACGCCCGCCTGAAAAATCAGTGGTCGCTTTCCCGCATCCGGTTGTGGTCCGAGGTCATGGGCGGCATGACGCAGCACTTTGACGGCCGCATCGGCTCCATCGCCATCTCCCAGGAGACGCTGGTCCGCACCGGCGCCACGGCCGAGGACTGCGACGGGTTGGTCAACTGGGCGCTGCGGGTGCGCGGCGTGCGGGCGGCCGTGGCCGTGCGCGAACTGCCGGACGGCCGGGTGAAGTTCAGCCTGCGCTCGGTGGGCGATGTGGACGTGCAGCGCGTGGCGGCGTCCTTTGGCGGCGGCGGGCATAAAAACGCCTCGGGCGGATCGCTCGACGGCCCCCTGGCCGTGGCCGAACAGACCTTGACGGCAGCCGTGGGAGCGTCGCTTGGAGCGTAAGAATCCAGGGGGAAGCCTCCGGCGGCCAGGGGGGAAACCTTTTAAAGCCCCGGCATGAGCTTACTGGGATTATGAAAAAGAAGAACAGTGGATCAATGAAATGTCACAAAAGGGTCTAGCGCTCAT
>NZ_JAZHDB010000048.1:0-27026 GCF_036584575.1 Desulfolutivibrio sp. | reverse complement strand
CGCGCGCCAGGGCGGCCAGGACGTCCGCCAGGGCGGCCCGGGAGGCCCGGGCCGCCGGGAGCAGGGTGAAAAGCTTGTGCAGGATGACGGCCCAGCTCAGAACCGACATGGCGGCCAAAAGGGCCAGCACGGCCTTGACCGTGGGCGTGGCCTCCCGGATCATGGCCCAGACGTCGAGTTGGGGCATGAGGTCCATGTATGCTCCAGGGGAAAGGGTTGTAAGAAAATTCCCCTCCCTCTCTAGCAGGTTTTTCCCCGGCTGGCACCCTTTCGGGCAGGACATTGGGCGGGAGCGCGGCGTGGGGGGAATCCCTTGGAAAACGCCGCCGTGTCTTTACGGATGAAAACACGAGGATGGTGTGTCAGGCCAAGGCCGCACGTGGCGGGCGGCGCGCCCGTGTTGCGTTTTGTGAACGCCGCCCTAATCCTTCCACTTTTTCCGGATGGCCCGGATGGCGTCGACCTCGCGGAAAAAGGCCTCGATGACCATGGGATCGAACTGGCTGCCCGAACCTTTTTGCAACAGGGCGAAGCATTTTTCCACGGGGAAGGCTTTTTTGTAGGGCCGATCGCTGCGCAGGGCGTCGTAGACGTCCACCACGGACACGATGCGGGCCTCCAGGGGGATGGCCTCCCCCGCCAGCCCAATAGGGTAGCCCGTGCCGTCCCACCGTTCGTGGTGGTACAGGGCCAGGACGCGGGCCAGGCGCAGAAGCTCGTTGTCGCCGGATTCCAGGGGGCCGAGCAGGAAGCCGCAGGCGTTTTGGGCCGTGTCGGAGCCGTTGAGCGGTCCCAGGATCTCGCAGCCGTAGAGGCAATGGCGACGCATGATCTCCCATTCGTCCGGATCAAGCGGCCCGGGTTTGAGCAGCACGGTATCCGGAATGCCGATCTTGCCCACGTCGTGCAGGGGGGCGCATTCCCGCATCATCTCGCACCGCACCTCGGAAAGCCCCATGGCCCGGGCCAGCAGCGCGCTGATCTCGCCCACCCGGATGACGTGGTGGCCGGTTTCGTTGTCCTTGTATTCGGCGGCCCGGCTTAAGCGCTGCATGATCTGGCGGCGGGTCAGTTCCAACTCGGCCGTGCGTTCCTGCACCAGCCGCTCCAGGTTCTCCTGGTACTGGCGGTTTTCGCGCAAAAGCCTGGCCCGTTCCAGAACCCTGTCCAGCATATGGTCCAGGACGGCCATGTTGGACAGAGGCTTGGTGATGAAGTCCCAGGCCCCCAGGCGCATGGCGCGCAGGGCGTCCTCCACCACGCCCACCCCGGACAGCACCACCAGGGGGAGGTCCGGGGCCAGGACCGTGGCGTTTTGGATGAAGGAATAGCCGTCCATGACCGGCATGTTCAGGTCCACCACCACGGCCTGCACCGCGTCCGGGTCACGCTCCAGGACATCAAGCCCATCACGCCCGTTTTCGGCCAGAAGGACGTCGTAATCCATGTCTTCCAGGTGCGCGCCCAGGGCCCGGCGCAGACCGGCCTCGTCGTCGATGACCAGAATGGCCATATCAGGCGTCTCCTTGGGAGAGGCATTCCCGTATCCGGTCCAGGATGGCGTCGGCGCCGACCGGTTTGAAGAAAAAGTCCCGTCTGGTCAGGCCCAGTTCTTTGAGCTCGGAGCTTATGGCCATGTCCACCGAGCCGGTATGCACCAGAAAATGGCGGCACACCCCCCGGGCCGAGGCCTCCCGGATGAACTGCGTGCCGCTCATGCCCGGCAGGCGCATGTCCACCACGGCCAGCTCGGCGGGTTCCAGGGCCAAAAGCTCCAGGGCCTGCTCCCCGGAGTGGGCGCTTCGTACGGTGAACTCGTCGAAATCCTCCAGATATTGGGTCAACAGATCCCGAATGCGCTCCTCGTCGTCGAGGATGAGAATGTGTGGAGTGGCCATCTTACCCCTCAAGCCTTTCGTCCTTGGGCAGGTCGATGCAGAAGACGGCCCCGCCGTCGGGGCCTGTTTCGATGGTCATCTTGCCGCCATGGCCCTTGGTCACGATGAAATAGGACACGGACAGACCCAGCCCGGTGCCGACGCCAGGCTGCTTGGTGGTGAAAAACGGTTCAAAGATCCGGGTGCGAACCCCCTCCGGCACGCCAGGGCCGTTGTCCTCGATCTCGATGCGCACCCGATCCGTGAGATCCCGGATGCGGACGGCGATGTGCGGCGCGGCCACGGGGGAGGCTGCGGCGGCCATGGCCTGGGCGGCGTTTCTGAGCACGTTGAGCAACACCTGTTCGATTTCCGTGGCCGTGCAGCCGACGCCCGGCAGGTCGGGGGGGTAGTCCCGTACGATCTCGATCTTTTTGAAGTCGTAGCTTTTTTTGAGGTCGTAGTCGTTGGAGGCCAAGTTCAAGGCGCTGTCGGCAATGGCCCGGATGTCGCAAACCGTGCGGCGGGATTCGCTGCGTCGGCTGAAATCGAGCATGTGCCGGATGATGGCCGAGGCCCGGGAGGCGGCGGACTGGATGTCCTCGATGAAGACGTCGAGCTTTCGGACCTTCATGTATTGGTCCAATAGGCGCATATCCAGGCCGATTTTTTCGGCGGCCTCCAGGTTTTTGCGAAAATCCGGCCGGGTGCGCTGCACGATGTTCTGGGAGGCCTGGAGCACGATGCCCAGGGGGTTGTTGATCTCGTGGGCGATGCCTGCGGCGATGCCCCCCACGGAGATCATTTTTTCGGTCTGGACCATCATCTCCTGCATCCGTTTGGTCTCGGTGATGTCCCGGACCATGGTCATGAGATAGCGCCCGCCTCCGATGATCACGATCTGTCCGGAGAGGGAGCAGATGGCGATGGTTCCGTCTTTGTAGCGGGACTCGCATTCGAAATGGTCCACCCGGCCGTCCCGGCGCAGGAGGCTGTGGAAGGCCTCCCGGTCGGCGCTATTGGCGTAGAGGGGGAGCTCGGCCGAGGTTTTGCCCAGGATGTCTTCGCGCGCGTAACCCGTTTGCGCGGTGAAGGCTTCGTTGGCGTCGACGACCTTTCCGGAGTCCATGTCCGCCAGGAGAATGGTGTCCGGGGCGAACATGAAGATCCGGGAAAACTTTTCCTCGGACTGGCGCAATCCGGCCATGGCCCGTCCCAGGGCGGCCAGTGTCAGGGCCACCAGGGCCAGGGTGGCCAGGGACACGCCGCCGGTCAGCCAGGCGATGCGGGCGGCCGGGCGCAGGAGCTCATCCTCTTCGGCCGAAAGCACCAGGTACCACCCGGTCTCGGCGTTGGGCACGGCCATAAGCACACGCTTCACGTCTCCCTCGCGAAAATGGGCTGGTTCTCCCGAGGCAGCGGACTTTCGGACCTCGTCCATGCGCCAGTCCGCCCAGGAAAGTCCCGAGGCGATGCCGGATGGTGCGGCAAGGATGACCCCGGTCTTGTCCAGGATAAGGCCTATGCCGGTTTCCCGGGAATGCTCCCCGAGGGGAAGCTCTCCGGCAAAGCGAGAAGTCTCCATGGCCACGGCGATGACCCCGGCCAGAATCCCTGTCCCTGTGTGGACGGGGGCCGCGACCACCAGCATGGGCACATGGGAATGGCGGCCGGAGGCAAGCGTCTCCATGGAGAGATTCCCAGCCAGGGCCATCTGGAAATAGGCCCTGTCCCCGACCGAGAAGCGGCCCACCATGTCCGGATGGGAGGCGGCCACGATTTCGCCGTTGAGCTTGATCAAAAACACCCGGTCAAACGAGCTGCCCGTGACCCGGGCGGCCATGCGCCGGGTGGCCTCCTCGCGGGCCGACTCCCCCAGGTAGGAGTTCTCAAGGGCCAGGGCATAGATATCTTCACGACTCCACAGGTCGAGCCGGGCGGCTATTTCCTTGACCCGGGAGCCGATCTCCCGGTTGAGGAATCCCAGGGTCTGCTGGGTCTGGCCCAGGGCCAGTTTCGTCAGGGTGTTCTTGGTCGAAAAATAGGCCAGAAGGGTGCTCAAAACCACCCCGGCAAAGACCACAGTCAGGACCGGGGCCAGATGCCGGTCCAAGGACAAGACCGAGACAAACCTTCGGACGGCGTTCATTGCAACACAACCCCCGCCGCCTCGATGATGGGGTAGGGGATGCGCACGCCCAGGCGTTCGGCGGCCTTGAGGTTGACCATGACCACGCCCTCGACGTTGATGCGCACCGGTATGCTTCCGGCCGCCGTCCCGGTGTCCAGGATGCGGCGGGCCATCTCCCCGGCAAGTCGGCCCTGCTCGTGGCCGGACTCCAGGATGCCGCACAGCATGCCGTGCTCCTTGGCGATGTCGGAAAAGCCCAGGGTCGGCTTGTTGATTGCGGACTGGGTCCAGGCCATGACCTCGTCGGGGGATACGACGCGGCCGGTTTGTTCGTCCGTAAGCGCATTGTAGGGGCCGAAGGCGTACACATCGGCCCGGGATTGATACGAGGCGATCTTTTGTCGCCACTCCTGCAATGTCCGGCACAGTTCAACCCCGACGACCTCCAGGGCGAAGGGGAATATCTGGTTCAAATCCTCCGCCACGAAACGCATGGATTCCGAATCCTCCCCGAAAAAAGCCACGCTTTGGGTTTGAGGCAGGATTTTTTTCATCAGGGCGAAGCCCTCGCGGAAGTGGTACCGCTCCCGCACCCCGGTGACGTTTGAGGCCGGAAACCCATAGATATCCAGGGGGGCGTTGACCCCGCAAAAGACCACCTGGGGGGTGGGGCGGTTTTTCAGGAAGGGGACGGTCAGGGAGGCCTGGGCCGCGTCGTCCACGGCGATGACCACCTGGGGGGCGAGGGCCGTGATGCGGGCCAGGGCCGTGTCGGCGGCGGCGCGAAGCGAGGCCGGGCCGGGGCGGCGCTTGGCGTCCAGATACAGGGTCTCGATGTCGACCCCTGTTTCCGCGAGGGCGTCCCGGATGCCCGCATCGATCTCCCGGCACCAGACGTATTCGGGATTGTAGCTTTGCACCACGATGATCCGCCGTTGCAGTTCCCCCGGTGCGTCGACAGCCCAGGCTGCGGACCAGGCCGCCGCCTGGACGGCTACGGCCATGAAGGCGAATCCGATGCATCGTGTCCTGGACATGTCCGGCTCCCGGTTGCACCGCCACGCGCCACGCGTGCCGCCAGGGCAATCCCGGGGCTCAGATTCCGGAAGGAAGCGGCAAAAGGAGGCAGTCGCGTGACTTACGCTTGAAAATAACCAGGAAGCAGACTTATTGTCCAGGAATTCCGGTGTTCATGAAGTCTTTTTTTGATCCTCCTGGAGGATTTTCCGGCGAAACCGCTTGTCCAGGGTTTTCTCCAAAAACTCCGTGAAGTATCCCATGTATTTTTTCAGAAAGTACTGCATGTCCAGGAATTTTTGCTTGTGCTTGTATTTGATGAGTGTGGACGGGTTGAAGTAGGCCAGGGCGTTTTCCCTGGTCAGCACGAAGGGGGGCTTGCCGTCCTTGACCAGGATGAAACTGGCCAGAAGCGACCCGGTGCGGTGGTTGCCTTCCAGAAAAAGCTGGGGCTGGCTGACGCCCAGGACGTAGACCCCGGCGGCCCGTTTGTAGGCCGATTTGGACTTTTTTCGCGCGTACCAGGACAAGATCTGGCCGATGCCCTGGCTGAAACGCTTGCGGGTCTCCAGGATGTGGGGGCCGAATTCCAGCCGTACCCGTTCGTCCAGGCCGCACAGCACGATGTGGTTGAGCTCCAGGATGTGGTCCGAGCCCTTAAGGGTGAAAAGGTCCACCTCCTCTTCCAGGAGTTGGTCAACGTAGGCGTATCCGGCCAGGAGGTTGTCGATGATCCGGTTGTCCAGGGGTTCGCGGCGCATGAGCATCGCTTCGCTGAGGCGTGAAAAATCGCGCTGCACTTCAAGAAGCGAGGCCTGTATTTCCTCCATGTTCAGCCGGTATGTTTTGTATGTGCTCATATTCCGGGGCGTCTCGTGTCGCGTCCCTAAAAAAAATACATCAGTATTTTTTAGAGAAATATAAATATTTCGAATGGTTGTTTTTGGGATTCATATGTACGGATTGCAAGGACAGGACACTAGCCCAAGACCTCGCGCCGGGCGGCCAGGGCGGCGGTTTCCGCCTGGCGCACGTCGTCCCCCGTCCCGTCGCGAAAAGACAAAATGACCCGGGCGGCGCGTTCTGCGGCGTGGATGCGGGGCACGAACACGAAATCCGCGCCCTCGGCGTACAGGCTGTGGGCTCCGGCCAGGGTGTTGGCCGTGACCATCACCTTCGCCCCCGGGCACAGGCGCTTGGCCATGCGCAACAGGCGTTGGTTGGTGGCGCCGCGCAGGATGGAATTGGGGATGGAGCAGACCACGGCCCGGGCCGCGCCGATGTGGGCGTGAACCAGGGTGTCCAGGTTGGCGATGTCGCCGTAGACGCAGGCCACGCCCCGGCTGGTCAGTTCGCGGATGACCGTCGGGTTGAAGTCCACCACCAGCACGCGCGGGGGCGTCGCCGAGCCCTGGCTGAGGGTTTCGATCTCCTGGAAGATGGAGCTGGCCTCGCGGAAAAATCCCAGAAACACGATGTCGGGGTCGGCATGGGGCTCGATCCGATCCCCGGCGTCAGCCACGTCCCGCAGGCCCAGGCGGCGCAGCGCGGCGGCCAGAACCTTTTGGATTTCGTGGTTGTACTGGATCATGTAGGTGGAGGCCACGGAGGTGGCCGCAAAGACGAAGGTCAGGATGCCCACGGTCTGGTCCGAGACATGCCCCATGTTCAGGCCCAGAGCGGCGATGACCAGGGAGAATTCGCTCATCTGGGACAGGTTGATGGAACAGATCAGGCTCGGCCGCAGGCCGTTTTTCAGGCCGTAGAGAATGGGGAAGACCGAGGCGAAGCGGGCCGCGATCAAAAAGGCCGAGGCCAGGGCCGCATAGCCCAAAAGTTCCCCCGTGGGCACGGGGATCTGCATGCCCAGGCCCACGAAGAAAAGCGTCACGAAAAAGTCGCGGATGCTGACGACCTTGGCGATGACGTCCACGTTGTAGGGAAAGGTGGACAGGGAGACCCCGGCCACCAGAGCCCCCATCTCCCGGGACAGCCCCACGGCCCCGGCCGCGCCGCTGACCAGGAAGCACCAGGACACGGCCGTGACCAGGACCAGTTCCGGCACCTTGGCGATGAACGTAAAAAGCCGGGGCAAAAGGAACTTGCTTGCGGCCATGGCCGTAACGACCAGCAGCCCCCCCTTGGCGAAGGACAAAAGCACCGTGCCCACGGCCGGATCGGCCAGGTTGGGCTGCACGGCCAGAAACAGGATGGCCCACACGTCCTGGAAGACCAGCACGCCCAGGGTGATGCTCCCGGGCAGGGTGGTCAACTCGAACTTGTCGTAGAGCAGCTTCACCACGATCATGGTGCTGCTTAAGGCCAGGGCCACGGCCAGGTACAGGGCGTCGAAGCGGCCGTCGCCCAGGGCGAACCCCAGGGGCGCAAAAAAGACAAGGCCCAGGGCCACGCCCAGAGGGAACTGGCCAAGGCCCGTGACCACCAGGGAGCGTCCCGAGGCGGCCAGTTTCTTCAGGTCGATCTCCAGGCCGATGATGAACAGCAGAAGGATCAACCCGATCTCGGCGATGAGGCTGATGGTGGCCTCGTCGGCCACCAATCCGAAACCCATTTTGGGCCCGAGCAGGATGCCCGCCGCCAGATAGGCCAGGATCAGGGGTTGGCGCAGGGCCTTGGCCAGGATGCCGATCCCGGTGGCGGCCACGATGGACAGGCCGATGTCGGCGATGAGATCGGCGTGGTGCATGGGGTGTGGTTCCTTGCGTCGCGCAGGGCGGACGGGCATGGGGTGGAAGCCGCAAAGGGGAAATCCGACCCGGGTGCGCCCGTGAAGGCGGGCGGCCCGGCGGAAAGCCGGGCCTGTCCTTCATGCCAGGGACGCCCGCGTTTTTCAACATGGCGGGTTGTCCCGGCCAGGACCATAGGGGCGCGTCGGATTGGGCGTCGCCACGGGGACGTTCGTCCCGCCCCGCTCCGGCGGTCTATGCCTTTGTCCTGGCCATGTCCGGGGCTGCGCCGAGGCATGGCCAGGACAAGGTTCGTGATCCATTACCCATGAACGCGAGCAAGGCGACGATGGCCGCTTTGCGGATGGCTGAAGCGGGGACCGCCAAACGTCAAATGCCACGGTGTTCGCTAGAGGCGGGACTTGAGCACCATGTCCGTGATGGGGCCGCGCGACTTGTCTCCCTTGAGCACGATGTGGGCGTAGTTGGGGAAGCCTTTGAACTTGCGCACGATCCAGTTCAGGCCGTTGTTGGCTTCGTTCAAATAGGGGTTGTCCACCTGGGAGGTGTCGCCCAGGCACAGGCATTTGACCCCTTCGCCCATGCGGGTGAGGATGGCCCGGACCTCGGTGCGCGAGAGGTTCTGGGCCTCGTCGATGATCACGAAAGCGTTTTCGATGTTCATGCCGCGCACGTAGGCCAGGGGCAGGATCTCGAATTTTTTGGGATTGAGGCGCAGGATGTCGTCGTTGGGGTTCAAAAAGACCTTGTTGGCCGCCCGGGACTTGTGCAGCTTTACCAACAGATCGTAGATGTATTTCATGTAGGGCTCCATCTTTTCCGACACGTCGCCGGGTAGATAGCCCAACTTGGCCCCGATTTCGATGGTGGGCTTGAGCACGAAGATCTTGTCGTAGAGCTTTTTCTCCTGCACCGCATACAGCGCCGCCGCCAGGGCCAGGTAGGTCTTGCCGTATCCGGCCTCGCTTTGGATGGACACCAGGTCGATGTGCTGGGAACAGATCAGTTCCAGGGCCAGGTTTTGGTACACCGTGCGGGGCTTGATGTTCCAGACCTCGCAGGAATAACCGATGACCTTGTCCCCGTCCGGGGCGTGCAGCACGGGCTTGCCCTCGCGCCAGGAAAAGGAGTTGGGCACGGGGGGCTGGCCGTCCTCCACGAAGCCGGTGTAGCGCTGGGATTCGGACTCGAACGGCTTGGAGTCGCGCAGTTCCTCGCTGTTTATGCCCGCCAGCCCGGCCTGGAGTTGCAGGATGCGGTCGTTGGTGACCAGGATGGGGTTTTCGATGCCGCCCGAATTGATCTCCGCCAGGATGTGGTTGTCCACGATGTCCGTGAACTGGGAGCTGCTTTTTTCGTTTTTGATGAAGGTGATTTTGTCGCGGTGCTCCATGAGCAGCTGGATCACCTTGGAGACGATGTGCCGCAGCTTGGGGGTTTTTTTCAGGCCCTCAAGCTCCATGAGCACATGGTAGGGGATGAAGATGTTGTTTTCGGCGCCGTTTCGAAGGTTGAGCAGGCATTCGGGGTTTTCGATGAGGACGTTGGTGTCCAGGACGTAGTTCTTTTTAGGCGCGCTTGGTTCACTCATGGGCGATCCGCTTCCTTTTTCAGAAGGTTTGGGAAGGGCTCCCGGGGGGAGCGCACAAAAAAAGGCGACCGGACGCGGGGGGCGTCGGGTCGCCTTTGTGGCGAAAAAGGGTCAGGTCATCGGCCTTTTTATTCACGCGGGCCTTTGTGCTGTGGTTCCGTTGCCTACGCGGCGTCCGTCCCAGGCGACGCCCGAGTGTTGCGTGCGATACGTTCCGTTAGGCTTTACCAAGCAGCAACACCGTGAAGGTATGATTTTTATTCACAAAAAACATACTTGTTTTTTGTGGACGCCACACTAGCGGCGTTTTTGCAATCTGGCCCGCATAAGGATGGCCACCAGGTTCATGCCCAAAACCAGCACGATGAGCACCAGCGACGTGCCGTACTGCAAGGGCCGGGTTTTTTCGATGTCGGTCCCGGCCGTGGCCAGGACGTAGACATGGTAGGGCAGGGCCATGACGCTGTCAAAAACAGAGGTGGGCAGGTAGGGGGTGAAAAAGACCGAGGCCGTGAACATGATGGCCGCCGTCTCCCCGGCCGCCCGGGACAGGCCCAGGATGGCCCCGGTGAGCATGCCCGGCATGGCCGCCGGGAGCACCACCAGGCGGATGGTCTGCCATTTGGTGGCCCCAAGGCCGAGCGACGCCTCGCGATAGGTCTGGGGCACGGACTTGAGGGCCTCCTCGGCCGTGCCGATGATCACCGGCAGGACCAGGATGCCCAGGGTCAGGATGCCCGCCAGGATGCTCACGCCCATGCCGAAAAAGGTCACGAAAAAGGCCAGCCCGAAGAGTCCGAAGACCACCGAGGGCACCCCGGCCAGGTTGCTGATGCCCAGGCGGATGATGCGCACGACCTTGCCCGGGGTGGCGTATTCGTTGAGGTAGATGGCCGAGGCCACGCCCAGGGGGAAGGACACGACCATGGTCCCCAGGCTTAAGAGGATGGTGCCCAGGATGCACGGCCAGATGCCCCCGGCGGTCATGGAATCCGTGGGGGCCTCGGTGAGGAAGGTCCAGCTGATGGCCGGAATGCCGTTTATCAGCACGAAGGAACAGATGATCAGAAGCGCCGTGAGGTTGATGATCGACGAGGCGCCGAAAAGGCCCCACATGACCCGCTGGGTGGTGTATCGGGTGCGCTTGCTGGCGCCGAAGGGGATGGTGCTCATGGACGTTACGCCTCCCTACAGCGTGGCCGCGCCGACCTGCTTGTGCTTCTCGGAAATGTGGTCGGCGATGATGTTGAAAAGCAGGGTGAATAAAAACAGCACGATGCCGATGGCGAACAGGGCGTGATAATGGTCGCCCCGGAAGGGGGCCTCGGCCATCTCGGCGGCGATGCTCGACGGCATGGGCCGAACTGGCGAGAAAAGGGACGTGGGGATCATGGCCGCGCCTCCAGCCACCATGAGCACCACCATGGTCTCGCCGATGGCCCGGGACATGCCCAGGATGATGGCGGTGCTGATGCCTGACAGAGAGGCCGGAAGGATGACCCGGGCGATGGTCTCCCAATGGGTGGCTCCAAGGGCCAGGGAGGCCTCCTTGAGTTCGGCCGGGACGGAATAGATGGCGTCCTCGGAGACGCTGCAGATGGTGGGCACGGACATGAACGCCAGCATGATGGCGGCGTTGAAGAGGTTTAATCCCGTGGCCAGGTCGAAGGCCTCCTGCAGGAAGGGGGCGACGACCACCATGCCGAAAAAGCCGATGACCACCGAGGGCAAAGCGGCCAAAAGCTCCACCACCGGTTTGAAAAAGCCCCGGGTTCTGGGACCGGCGATCTCGGCTAAGTAGATGGCGGTCATGACCCCCAGGGGGATGGCCAGGGCCGAGGACACCAGGGTCACGGCCACCGAGGCCACGATCAGGGGAAAAATGCCGAAGTCGGCCGGGTCGGAGGTGGGGTACCACAGATGCCCGAAGAGAAAATCGATCACCGAGACATGCTCGAAGATGGGCAGGCCCTCGATGAACAGATAGATCATGATCAGCCCCAGGGCCACGATGGACGACAGGGCGGTGACCAGGAAAGCGATGCGGATGACGGAGTCTTTGGCTTTGCGGCTGACGGCCATGGCCTTACCTTGTCCTTCGTGCGCGGCGTTGGGGATGGAACCGGAAAGGCCTTCGGCCGGAGGCGAGCCCCCGGCCGAACGACCCGGATAAAGCGGAAACTACTTCTTCTTCAGGGGAACGAACCCGGCTTCCTTGACCAGCTTCTGGCCTTCGGCGCCCAGAGCCCAGTCCAGGAACTTCTTGATCTCGCCGGAGGGCTCGCCGTTGACGTAGAGGTACAGGTCGCGGGCGATGGGGTACTTGCCGGAGGAGGCGGTCTCGTCGTTGCCGACCACGCCGTCGACAGGCAGGGCCTTGGTGGAGGCGTCGAGGTAGCCCACGCCCACGTAGCCGATGGCGTTCTTGTTCTTGCTGACGGCCTGCACCACAGCGCCGCTGGAGGCCTGGAGCAGGGCGCCCGGGAAGACCTTCTCGCCCTTCATGATCAGCTCTTCCCAGGTCTCGTAGGTGCCCGAGGAGGTGTCGCGGGAGATGACCACGACCGGACCCTCGCCGCCCATGGCCTTCCACTCGGTGATCTTGCCGGCGTAAAGGTCTTTCAACTGGGCCATGGTGGCGGCGGAAACCTTGTTAGCCGGGTTGACCACGGGGATGATGGCGTCGATGGCGACGACGATTTCCTTGGCGTTGACGCCCTTTTCCTTGGCCAGGGCAAATTCCTTGTCCTTCATCTTGCGCGAGGCCATGGCGATGTCCGTGGTCTTGTCGATGATGGCCTTGATGCCGTTGCCGGAACCGCCGCCGGACACGGTGAATTTCACGGTCGGGTTGGCCTTCATGTAGGCTTCGACCATTTTCTGCATGATGGGCAGGACCGTGGTGGAACCGTCGACCTTCACCGTGGTGTCCGCGAAGGCGCTGGTCGCGACCAAAAGGAAGGTCGCGAGAAGAGCGGCCAGTTTTTTCATAACCCGTCTCCTTATACGTTTGCGTGTTGAAATGGACCCCGACACCTGCTGACAACGGTGTCAAAGTAGGGAGGTGACGTTACGGGTATGTTACAGCCTGCTGGATAATGAGTGACGGCGCGCCCGGCAGGCTTATGCCGCCGGGCGGTGGGGAGTGTCGCGACGTGATTTGTAACAATGCCGGGGCCGATTCATGTCAGGCGCTCCGGGTGCGGTGAAGGGATCAGCCGTGGCCCAAAAGCCGTTCGGCGATCACCTTGGCGGCGCGGCGTCCCGCGCCCATGGCCAAAATGACGGTGGCCGAGCCGGTGACGATGTCGCCCCCGGCGAAGACGTTGGCAAGACTGGTCTCGCCCGTGTCCTCGTTGACGACCACATAGCCCCGGCGGTTCTTCTCCAGGCCCGGGGTGGCGTTTAAGAGCACCGGATTGGGCCCCGTGCCCACGGCCACCACAGCCAGGTCGCAGGGTATGTGCGCCGTGTCGCCCTGGATGGCGCAGGGGCGGCAGCGGCCGGACTCGTCGGGTTCGCCCAGGCACATGTGCTGGATCTCAAGGCCCGTGAGGTAGCCGCGCTCGTCCCCGGAAAAGGCCAGGGGGCCGCACAGGCATTCCAGGATGACCCCTTCCTCCAGGGCGTGGTGCAGCTCCTCGGCCCGGGCGGGCATCTCCTGCCTGGAGCGGCGATAGACCAGCCGGACCTCCTCGGCGCCCAGGCGCAGCGCCGTGCGGGCCGCGTCCATGGCCACGTTGCCGCCGCCCAGGACCACCACCTTTTTCCCCGGATAAATGGGGGTGTCGTAGTCCGGAAAGGCGTAGGCCCGGCCCAGGTTCACCCGGGTCAGGTATTCGTTGGCCGAAAAGACGCCGATGAGGCTCTCCCCGGGGATGTTCAGAAACCGGGGCAGGCCCGCGCCCACGCCGATGAACACGGCCTTGTGGCCCATTCCGAAAAGTTCCGGGATGGTGAAGGTCTTGCCGCCCACCCAGTTGGTGACGAAGGTCACGCCGCTGTCTGTCAGGGCCGCTATCTCCCGGCGTACGGTGGCCTTGGGCAGCCTGAATTCCGGGATGCCGTAGGTCAAAACCCCGCCGAGCTCGTGCAGGGCCTCGTAGACCGTGACCTTGATCCCCCGGGCGGCCAGATATCCGGCCACGGTGAGGCTGGAGGGGCCCGAGCCGATGCAGGCCACGGACAGGCCGTCTTTGGACGCCGCGCATTCGGGCTGTCCGGTGATCTGCTCACAGGCCGAGCGGGCCGCGAACTCGTCGGCCACGAAGCGCTCCAGGCGGCCGATGGCCACGGGCTCGCCTTTTTTGCCCAGGATGCAGGCCCCCTCGCATTGGATCTCCTGGGGGCAGACCCGGCCGCATACCGCCGGCAGGCTGTTGGTGGCCTTGATGGCCGCATAGGCCGCGTCCACGTCGCCTGTGGCCATGTGGCCCACGAAGTCGCGGATGTTGACCTCCACGGGGCAGCCTTTGACGCAGGCCGGTTTTTTACATTGCAAACAGCGGGCGGCCTCGGTCATGGCCAGGGACAGGTCGTAGCCCAGGGTGACCTCGGAAAAATTGCCCCGGCGCACGGCGGCGGGCTGTTCGGGCATGGGCGTGCGCGGGGAGGGCTTAGGCTTTTTTGTGGTCATGGCAGCGACACTCGTGGAATTTTTCCAGGGAGACGCGTTCCTGGTCGCGGAAGGCCCCAAGCCGGGCGCACAACTCGTCAAAATCCACCTGATGGCCGTCGAATTCCGGGCCGTCCACGCAGGCGAAACGGATCTGGCCGCCCACGGTCACCCGGCAGGCCCCGCACATGCCGATGCCGTCCACCATGATGGAATTGAGGCTGACCGTGGTCTTGACCCCGAAGGGGCGGGTGGTCTCGGCCACGGCCCGCATCATGGGCACCGGTCCCACGGCCACCACCTCGCGCACGGCGGGGTCGGCGGCCAGCCGGTCGCGCAGGGCCTCGGTGACCAGCCCTTTTCGGCCCAGGCTGCCGTCGTCAGTGGTCACCAGGACTTCGTGGCAAAAGGCCGACAGCTCGTCGTGGAAAAGAAGCAGCTCTTTGGTGCGGGCGCCGATCACCGCCACCACATGGTTCCCGGCCCGGGCGTGTCCCTTGGCGATGTGGTGCATGGCCGCGATGCCCGTGCCGCCGCCCACGCAGATCACCGTGCCGGTCTTTTCAATGTGGGTGGGCGCGCCAAGGGGGCCGCACACGTCGAGGATGGCGTCCCCGGCCTCAAGGGTTTCAAGCAACGCCGTGCTTTTGCCCAGGACCAGATAGACGATGGTCACCGTCCCTTTTTCGGGGTCGGCGTCGGCGATGGTCAGGGGGATGCGCTCCCCGTGGTCGTTCACGCGCAGGATGAGAAAATTTCCGGGCTGGGCCTTGGCCGCGATGTGCGGGGCGTCCAAGACCAGCTCGCTGGTCTTTCCCGGGATGAGTCGTCGTTTGGCGAGAATGGTGGTGGGCATGATTCCTCCGGGCTCGGGCGAACGTCAGGTTCCCGACACCGGGGCATATGCCAGCGTGCGCATGCGCGTCAACAGGATCGCCGGTTTTACATGATTTGATCGTGAAAAAGGGCGCATGGCCCTTGTCAAAGCCCGTGGACTGCTTTATCAATTGAACAACACCCAGAAACGCATCCATGGATGGAGATGCGGTCCCCTGCCTTGTGCAGGCGGGGACGACCGTCGGCAAGGCAGCCGAACAAACGTCGCCCGGGGACACCCGGCGCGACAGGCGAGTCGCTCCATGGCCGTTTCAGCGGTCGGACAGACCCCTTTTGCGATCTATGCGCAGGAATCCTCCCTGGCGGCGGCTTCCGCTACTCCTTTGCGCGCCCGGGTGGTGACCACCGAGGCCGGGTTGTCGTTTGGCAAATTCGGCATCTCGTACACCTCGCGCAACGTCGAACTCCTCTCTGACGACGCCTCCGTTTCCGCAGCGAATTCGGGCTCTGACGCAACAACGGCACTGGGCGGCTTTTCCAGGGCCGAGTCCTTTGCGGCGGTCCTTGAGGCGGCGACCCTGTCCCAGCGCATGGCCGACGCCGGTTCGACTTACGGCTCCGGCGATTGGAACGCGCCTCTGGCCACCCGTCCCTATGCGGCGGCGGCCTATGCGGCGACATCCACGGCGGCCCTGACGCCGCCCCCGTCCCGGACGCTTCTGGCCACGGTCTAGCGGAATATAAGCAAGAATCGCGCCGAAAAACTACTTGGGGACGTCGTGCCGCGGAATGTGGGACGCGGGCACCAGCCCGTTGGCCATGAGAAACCGGGCGACCTCCCAGGCAATGATGCCGCTGGCCGGTTCGTTGGGGTGCCGGGTGGGATCTCCGGCCAGGATCAGCCGGGGGTTTTGTAGTGGATCGAAGAGGTACAGGGCGGGAATCTCCCGGTTGTAGGCCGCCACGGCCAGGACGCCGATGCGCGTCACCAGGGCGAATTTCGCGCCATGGGCCGTTGATTCGTCGTTCATGGCGAAGACGATGGTCTCGCCCATGCGGTTGACCTCGGCGAGAAAGGCCTCGGCCTCGGCCTCGGCCGTATCCGGTTTGGCAGGCGGGGATGCCGGGGCGTCGGCCTTTTCCCCGGCGACGCCATCGGAGGCGGTGGCGCTGTCGCCCACGGTGCGGGCCAGGTCGTCGGGCAGGGTCTCGGCCTTGACCTGGTCCTTTTGCACGGAAAAGTGGATCACGGCGTCGCGGAGAAGCAGATAGGCCTTGCTCCAGGAGGACACGAAACGGTCGGCGTCAAGAAGCAGACGGTAGAGGAGGGAGTTGTTGGCCACGGGGCTGTTGGTCAGGACCAGTGCGCCGTTTTCCAGCAGGAATCGGGGTTTGCCCATGCCCCAGACCTTGTCCCGGACGTGCCGGGAGTCGGCGTAGTGGGGCACGTAGGCCACCACCAGATCCGGGTGGTAGGCAAAGCCCGTGTCGCGCAGAAAAAGCAGTTCCTGGTCCACTCCGTAGCCGCTGACCCCCAGGTTCATCACCTCGACGTCCGTGAAATAGCCCTCAAGGAGCTTGGTGAAGTGCTTGTCCAGGGGCACGCCGAAGCCGAAGGCGTGGGAGTCGCCCACGACCAGGATGCGAAAGACGCCCGCAGGCTTTTCCCGGGGGAATTCACGGTCCCGGAATCCGGCGGAATTGATGGCGTATTCGATGGGCTGGCCGGTGCTTTTGGACACGGCCCGAGCCCCCGGCGTAAGCGACCAGCCGAGGGCGTCGTCGAAGCGCGAGATCTCCTGCGGCACCAGAAGTCCCCAGGTCTTGTCCAGGCAAAGCCAGGTCACCCGCCCCGCGATTTCGAGGAAGACCAGGAGTCCAAGGAGGTAGAGTCCGATAAAAAAGACGCGCCGCAACGTGGCCATGCGGCGTTTGGGCTTGGGAGCGTCGGGCGCGGCTTGGGCCAAGGGGGGTGATCCTTTGCATGGGGTGACAGCCGGGGCGCCAGACGTATGCCGCAACGGCTGTCGGCTGCCGCGACGGCGGGCGGCTCCCGCGACGACAGTATGACAGGGGCGGCGTTTTTTTTCAACCCGCCTCGCCGTATCAGGACGGCAGCGCGGTCTTCCCCCCGCCGCGCAGGGAGTGGATCAGTTCCGTGAGGATGTCCGACTGCTCGGTCAGGGACATGACCGTGCGCACCGAGTCGCTCATGCCCTGGGCCGTCTCCGCCGAAACCCGGTTGATTTCGTCCACGGCCCGGTTGATTTCCTCGCTGGCCGCGGACTGCTCCTCGGAGGCGGTGGCGATGGAGCGCACCTGGTCCGAGGCGGCGTCCACCAGATCCACGATCTCGCGCAAGGCCTGACCCGATTGGTCGGCCAATTCGGTCACCCGCTTCACGGCGCGCACCGTTCCGTCCACCCGGGCCGCATTGTCCCGGGCCCCGGCCTGGACGCTTTCGATGGCTTCGCCCACCTCGCGGGTGGCCACCATGGTTTTTTCCGCCAATTTTCTGACTTCATCGGCCACCACGGCGAAGCCTCGCCCGGCCTCGCCGGCCCGGGCGGCCTCAATGGCCGCGTTTAAGGCCAACAGGTTGGTCTGGTCGGCGATGTCATTTATGACCCCGATGATGCGCCCGATGCCCTGGGCCTTCTCCCCCAGGCTGTTCATGTTCTGGAGCAGATCCATGGACTGGGCGCGCACCTCGTCGATGCCGCGCACCAGGTGGGTCACCATGTCTTCCCCGGCCTTGGCCTTTTGTCTGGCCGCGTCCGAACTCTCGGCGGCCTGGGAGGCGTTTTTGGCGACTTCAAGCACCGTGGCGTTCATCTCCTCCATGGCCGTGGCCGTCTCTCCCAGACGCACGGCCTGGAGTTCGGAGCCCCGCCCGGCCTGCTCCACCCGGGTCGACAGCTCCCGGGCCGCGTCCGCGACCCCGGAGGCCACCTGATCGGCCTCTGTGGCGGCCTCAAGCATCTTGCGCCGGGCCGCCACAATGTCGGTCTGATCCATGATCACTTCCAGGGCCCCGGTCACGCCTCCTTCGCGGCTGACGATGGGGGTGGCGAAATAACGGATGTCCATGCGCCGGTCGCCGGGCTGGGCCTCGGTGTCGGCCTGGGCCAGGCGGCCCTCGCGCAGGGCCGTGGCCACGGCGCAATCCCTGGTGCGGCAGTCTGCGGGGTGCAGGAGCTCGAAGGCGTTTTGGCCGTGGGTCTCCCGGCCCGGGAACAGGGCGCGGCCGGTGCGGTTCATGAACAGTACGGCAAAATCGCGGTCCATGGTCAGGACCGGGGTGGGAATGTTGTCGATGTGGGTCACGAACACGTCGGCCAGGGTGTTGGCCCCGGTGATGAGGTCCGCGAAACTCCCCTGGAAGCGTCCCGGGTCGCCGCGTCGCAGCAGATCGCCGGACTCGATGGCCCGCACCAGGTCGTCGTATTCCGTGGTCAGGCCATGCAGCGCCGTGGCGATGCCGGTCAGGCTGGCGATGAAAACGCCGATTTCGTCGCCCCGGGGCTTGGGCGCGGGGTGGTTCAGGTCGCCGTCGGCCACGGCCCGGGCCAGGACCACCCCGGCGGAGATGGGCCGGACGATGGACAGGGTGATGAGCGCGGCCAGGGCGACGCCCACCAGCACGGCCACCGCGCCGAAGACCGTCACGGTGGACTCGATGCGGGCGCCCTCACGCGTCATGTCTTTTTCGATGCCTTCCACGTCGCCCTGCACCGTCTGGCGCATGGCCGTCAGCAAGGTCTGCACCTTTTCGAGCTGGGCCAGGCTCTCGCCGCGAAACGTTTTCTCGGCCCCGGCAAGATCCCCGGCGGCGCGCAGCTCGGCGATGCGCTTGGCCGTGGCGTGCAGCCGCGAATGGGGATCTTCGATCTCCCGCAGGGGGGCGGCCAGGGCGGGGATGCGGCGTTCGATGTCTGAGCGGGCCTGGCTGTAATACCATTTTCCGAAGGCGCATTGGGTGGGGTCGGTCTGGGCTGTAAGCGCCGAGGCCTTGGGATCATGAACGAACAGGCTGAGGGCCTGAACCCATTTGAGATGGTCTACCTCGCGCTGCAAAAACCGGCTGGACAACTCATGCAGCGAACTGGCGTCCGTCGCCTTGCCCAGGAGGTCTTGGATGCCTCGGATGGAAATGACGGCCGAAGCAGCCAGTATGCAGATGAAAAAAGCCACGCATACGGTGATTTTTGTTCCGACCTTGAGGTTGTTCCACTTCATGAGGGCACTCCGGTCGTGCAAGCCGTAGAACGGTGCGGGAAAGGGAGCCTGCGACGCGCAAAGGGAAAGGTTCATCCTGTGAGATGAGGATATATAAGGAAATGATGGCCGATTTCAATTGGATAGTCAACGACCGGGAGAAGGAGCCGTGAAGACAAGGCTCCGGCGTCAAGGGGCGGACGCGCCAGGTGGGGCATACGCCGCGTGGGCGTGAGGATGACTAGTGGGCCAGGGCGTGGGCGTCGGTAGTGGTCGCATGCGCCGCGTGGGCGTGAGGATGCCCCCGGGCGGAAAGGGTATTTTACCACCATTCCCTCATGCGCCGCGTGGGCGGAGGGATGTCGGCCGGGAAGCCTGAAGTCTGGTGCGGCGTACGGGCGGCGGGTTCCAGGCGGATATCCGGGGCGTGGTCCTCGGTGAGGCGGAAGTCCCGGCCGTGCACGGGCAACATGCCGTATTCGGCCAAAAAATCGTCGGCCCAGGCGTCCAAGGCCGCTCGGGCGTCACCCATGCTCGCATAGGTCATGGCGGGTTGCCAGCCGCCGACCGGGCCTTTTTCCCAAAGGGTGAAGGGGTCCATGCATGCCTCGCAGGTTGAGCGACACGACAGGCATAATTATATTCCAATACTGGAATATGTCAAGGGCGGATGCGTCGGCCAGGGAGGCCGGGCTATTCGATGTCCCTGGCCGTCCAGATGCATCGGCCGATGATTTCGAAGTCTTCGCCGGGCCGAAGCGGCAGGCTCGAGCCGTCCTGGTCGGAGACGATGGCGAGGTCGGAGGGGGTTCCTGTCAGGCGTTTGATGTACATCTGTGCGTTGTGCCGGATGTAGAAGACCTTGTTTTTGACGAACTGCCGTCGGCTTTCGTCCACAAGCACCACGCTGCCGTCGGGGATGGTGGGGGACATGCTGTCCCCGAAGGCCCGGATGACGGACATGTATTCCGGGTTGCCCTTGGCGCGGATCCACTCCGTGCGAAAGCTTAAGTAGGTGATGGCCCGGGTTCCGGTCTCGGTGGAGCCGCCGCCCATGGAGCCCGTGGCCTCGCGCAGGGGGATTTCGGTATAGGAGCGGTTTTGGAGCTCCCGGGCCTTGAAGTCGCGCAGAAGGCTGGAGAGCAGGGCGTGGTTGCGTCGGGGCGGGGGGCCGCCGGCCTCGCCCAGGATGAAGGAGGGGTCTTCGCGCACGGCATCGAGCCGCGACGTGGGGTCTGATCCGGAGAAAGGAATGGAATATGCCTCGCTTCCGTCGGGCAGAGAGGGATCGCGCCCCATGTCGAGCATTTCCCGGTAGGACAGGTTGAAATATTCCGCCAATCGTTCCCGCAGATGCTCCTTGGGGAGCTGCTTCCCGCACAGGATCTTGCTGACGTAGCCCTGGCTGACCCCGGCGTGTTCGGCCAGGGCGTTTTGCGGCACGTCGTTGATTTCCACCAGGGCGTTCAAGGCTTTGATGAAAAGCGACCCTTCCGTGGCGTTCTCGTGAGCGGAGGCGGGGGGGGCGTTGCGCATGATGTGTGTTGTGGCATGGGTAGGGAATGAAGTCTAGGCATAATTTGGAATATATTGGTTGACATTTATTCCAACAAGGAATAAATATGCCTCCACGTCAGGTCGCCGGGACCGGCGAAGAAGCGGCCGCAGGGGGCGGCGGGAGGAGTATGCGCGAAAACGAGCTGCATGCCAAGTTGGCGGAACGGTTGGGGGAAGAATGCGCCTGGACCGCGGTGGAGGTGATCATCGGCGAGTGGGGCGGATGCCGCCTGGACATTCCGACGGGGGTGGACTCACGGCGCAGGCGGCGGGATGGGGAGATCCGCCGGATGTTCGCCAGGGGGCTCGACGTGCCGGACCTGGTGCAGCGCTACGGCCTGTCGGCGCGGCATGTGCGGCGGATCGTCACGGACGTGAATTGATGCGTCATTTCATTTGACAAAAATTCTGACAGAATTTATGAAAAAAAATAAAAAAAATCATAAATTTTAGAAAACTAATTATATCAAAGCCATTTACAAATGCAAACAAAGGAAGGTCAAAATGTCCCGCCGCCTCCCCCATGGGGACGACCCCATGACGCGGACGTCCTTGCCCCTCGATGCGCCGAGATCAGAGCCCGGGCCGCAACCCTGGCCGCACTTCCCGTCCTGCCTCGGGAACGGGAGGCCTTTGCGCAGGAGTTCGCGCACCGGGGGCGGGTTGCCGCACAGGCGCTTGCCGGGCGCGCCTTCCCGGTGGAGCGGCCCGGAGACGGCCCTGTGCGGTCCATCCAGGCCGCCCCTGGCCCTGCGCAACGGGACGGGGCTGCCGCAGGGCAGGATTGGAGGACCTTTGTCGCGCAGGAGTGGCGGCGGGTGGCGGAATGGAGGGACATCCCTGGCGACGGGCGGCTTGGTCGATCCGTTCTGGAGGCCCTGGGGCATGCGCTCGGGCTGCGGGCCGGTGGTGGGGATGGCCCGGGCTCTGGCCGGGATGCGCCGCTTGCAGGGGGTGATCCGGATGATCGTGCGCAGGAGATCCGCGCCGTTTCGTTGATCAAGGCCTTCGCAACGTGGTTCAACGGGCCTGGCCTGGCGGACGAAGAGCCCGCCGTGCGCGCGGCCCTAGCCCACTATCACATCCTCTCCCTGCGGCCGTTGTCCGGGGCGTACCCCCTGGCGGCGCGGCTGGCGGAAGCCGTCATTCTCCAGGCTGCAGGACGCGTTTTCGAGTCGTGCCTCATGTCGGAATACTATCTGCGCCATGCCGCCGCATATGAGAGCCTGTCGCCGAGGCATCCGGAGATACGGCCAAACGATGCGTCCGGCGAGGCCGGAGGGGACGATCCCACGCGGTTTGTGGCCTTTTGCCTGGATGGACTGGTCTGGGGGGGGCGCGAGGTGGGGGAGCGGATCGCCGAGGGGTTGCGGCAGGTGGTTTTGGAGCGTCACTATGAGGAACTGCGCCAGGCGCGCCAAGTGACGTCCAGGCAGCACGCCCTGCTGCGTCTTCTGCTCGACGCCCCGACGTCGTCGGTGGGGATTCGGTCGTTGTGCCGAATGTCGCCGTTTAGCCTGTTGTACGGCCGGGCCAGCGAACAGACGGCGCGGCGCGACCTCAAGCGGCTTTCCGGGCTGGGGCTTTTGGCGGTCTCGCCGGGGGGATTCGTCCTGAACCGGCGTGTCTTGTGCGGCGGGTGCGGCGTCACGTAAACACACACACATGCTGTGGCCGCATCAATGCATCACCCGCTGGATGGCCTCCATGAGCATGGGCGCCTCGAAGGGTTTGGTGAGGTATTCGTTCATCCCGGCCTCAAGCCCCCGGACTTTGTCGCTTTCCATGGCGAACGCGGTCAGGGCGACGATGGGGATGGCCGGATTGACGCCGGGAACCTGTCCGGCCCGGATGGCCCGGGTGGCGTCCAGTCCGTTTAAGCGTGGCATCTGAATATCCATGAGCACGAGGTCCACGGGTTCGCGGCTGAGAAGCTGCAAGGCCTCCTTGCCGTCCACGGCGGTGAGCACGGTGAACCCGCATTTTTGCAGGACGCGAACGGTGAAAATGCGGTTGACGGGTTCGTCCTCGGCCAAAAGGATCTTCAAGTTTCGTGGCTGTACGTCCGGCACGGCGGCCGTTTTTGGGGGGAGCGACGCGACGAACTGATCGGCAAGGCCGCACTCCACGGTAAAATGGAAGGTGCTGCCGTGGCCCTCCCGGGATTCCAGCCAAATATCCCCACGCATCATGCGGACCAATCGTTTGCAGACGGCAAGCCCCAATCCCGCGCCTCCGGAATACTGCTTTTCCAGGGGGTGCGCGCCGACGGCGAAAGGCTTGAACAAATCGGCCTGACGGTTGCCGGCAATGCCGATGCCCGAATCCTTGACGGTGACATGTAGGAGGCAGCGGCCCGGGCGAGGGGCGGCGGTCGGCGCCTCACGTCCGCCGTTTTGCCCGCGCCACGGGCCGACGGTCACCGAGATGAAACCCTTTTTGGTGTAGGCAAAGGCATTGTTGAGCAGATTGACCAGGATCTGTTTGGTGCGGTCGGCATCGCCGATGAGCCGCAAGGGGAGCGCATCGTCTATCTGGTAGGAGAATTCCAGGGATTTCCACTGGCTTTGGCTTTTGAAGTTGCGCAGCAGGGGGGAAAACTCGGCCCGCAGGTCAAAGAGTTTTTCCACCAGGGGCAGGCGCCCGGAGTCCAGGGCGGAAAATTCCAGGAGGTCGTTGACCAGGGACTGGAGCGTGGAGGCGCTGACCTGGGCCATCTCCAGATATTCCTGGCGCTCTTCGAGGGATGGGGTGGCCCGCGCCAACTGCAGCATACCCAAAACGCCATTTATGGGAGTCCGCAGTTCCAGGCTTAAATCCTCCAGGAATCGCGTTTTGGACTGAACCGAATTTTCGCAGTCCCGCAGGCGTTTTTCAAGATCCGCATACCTCGCCTGGAGGCGGAGAAGTTTCTTTTTGAGGTGCAAAAGTTCTGTGGCGTCTTCGTCCATGGAATCTCCGGACGGTGTTTCGGCGTCAGATTTCACCGGCCAGCAAGGAGAGGGTGATTGCCATGGTGAATATACGGCGGCCTGGGAATGATGGCAAGAAAATCATCGGGCGAAATAAATCGACAAAAAGTACGGAATGCTGCGCCGTAAATATCGTTATTTGTATATGTCTCGTGGAGCGAGGGAGGAAAAGCGACCCGCATCTTGCCAAACTGCCGGATATGATCCAAAGATCACGATCACCACGCGGCCGCAGCGCCCTCCGGGCCGCAAGGCATTTCCGCCACCGTAAAGGAGCAGACCAATGCCGGTCACCGTCGTCGATCACCCCCTGGTGCGCCACAAGCTGGGCCTTTTGCGCCAAAAAGACCTCAGCACCAAAGCCTTTCGCGACCTGGCCAACGAGATCGCCCGGCTTTTGACCTACGAGGCCGTCAAGGATCTCAAGACCGAGAAGATGGTGGTCGAGGGCTGGGCCGGGAAGGTCGAGGTGGAGCAGATTCGCGGCAAAAAGATCACGGTGGTGCCGATCCTGCGGGCGGGCCTGGGCATGATGGACGGCGTGTTGGATCTGGTGCCCGGGGCCAAGGTCAGCGTGGTGGGCATGTATCGCAACGAGGAGACCCTGGAGCCCGTGAGTTATTACGTGAAGCTGGCCAAAAAAATCCATAAGCGCACGGCGCTTATCCTCGATCCCATGCTGGCCACCGGCGGCACGCTTGTGGCCACGATCAAGCTCTTGAAAGAGCACGGCTGTATGAAGATCAAGGGGCTTTTTTTGGTGGCCGCCCCCGAAGGGTTGGCCCGGCTTGAGCAGGAACATCCGGATGTGGACGTCTACGTGGCCTCCATCGACGAGAAGCTCAACGAGGTGGGGTACATCATTCCCGGCCTGGGCGATGCCGGGGACAAGATTTTCGGCACCAAATAGCCGACGCGAGTTTGGTCATTGGACAAAAAAGGCGCTCCTTCGAGCGCCTTTTCCGTGTATTTGAGGGGGGAACCGTCTCTCCGGGTTCAGATGTCGGTCTGGGTGTTGGTCAGGCCGAAGCGCTCCAGGAGGTGGAAGACCAGGGACAGGGCCATGCCCACCACCGTGGCCAGGGCCATGCCCTTGAGCTGCACGGTGCCGATGGTGACGGCCATGCCGCTGATGCCCACGATGAGCACGATGGCCGTCAGCGTCAGGTTGATGGGCTTGGAATAGTCCACCCGGGTCTCCACCAGCATGCGGATGCCCGAGGCCGCGATGACCCCGAAAAGCAGGATGCAGATGCCGCCCATGACCGGGGTCGGGATGGACTGGATCACGGCCGAGAGCTTGCCGATGAAGGCCAAAAGGACGGAGATGACCGCTGCGCCGCCGATGACCCACACGGAGAAGACCCGGGTGATGGCCATGACCCCGATGTTCTCCCCATAGGTGGTGGTGGGCACGGAGCCGAAAAATCCGGACAGGACGGTGGAGATGCCGTCTCCCAGAAGCGACCGGTGCAGGCCGGGGTCTTTGGTCAGGTCGCGGCCCACGATGTTGCCCGTGACCACCAGGTGCCCGATGTGTTCGGAGATGACCACCAGGGAGGCCGGAAGGATGATCAGGATGGCGTTTATGTCGAAGACCGGGGTGTAGACCGTGGGGAAGGCCAGGACCGGGGCGGCGGCGATGACGTCGAAATTGACCAGTCCCAGGGGGATGGACGCCAGATAACCCGCCACGATGCCTGTCAGGACCGGAATGACGGCCATGAAGCCCCGAAAGAGCAGGGAGCCGAAGGCCACGGTGAAAAGCGTCACCATGGCCACGATGATCCCGTTCACATTATAGGCGCCGCCCGCGTCGGGCTTGAACCCGGCCATGTCCGTGGCCACGCTGGCCAGTTCCAGGCCGATCAGGGCCACGATGGGGCCCATCGTGGCTGGAGGCAGCACGAACTTGATCCAGCCCGAGCCAAAGGCCCCGATCAGAAGGGCCACGGCGATAAAAATCAGCCCCGAGGCGATGAACCCGCCCAGGGCCAAACCGTAGTTGGCCCCCCACATGGACTGGTTGGCGCCGAGGACCACGAAGACCGGGGACAGGAAGGCGAAGCTCGACCCCAGAAAAGCCGGGGCCTTTCCCTTGCATAAGACAAGATAGATGAGGGTGCCCACGCCGTTCATCAAAAGCACCACGGCGGGATCGATCTTAAACAGCGTCGGCACCAACACCGAGGCCCCGAACATGGCGAAAAGATGTTGAAAACTTAATGGAATTGCCTGAAAAAAAGGTACTTTCTCCTCCACCTGATACGTTTTTGCGGCCATCCCCTCCCCCTTTCTGGAAAAATTTGCCTGCTCATACGCCGGGTGTAACAGACTGTCAAAAAACATCTTTGTCCCGGCAGTCGGCATGTGCGGCGGCTTGGAAGGGCGGAGAGATCGCAGGCTCGTCATTGATTTTTCGTCCGATCTCCATTTCCCTCTTGACAGCGTGGCGTTTTCCCACCAACACCATCGCTTCGCGGGTCAGTCTCGGACAGGCCTCGGCGTGCCCGGGGACTGTTTTTCCCATTTGACCCAAAGAAGCTTTCAGGAAAGACCATGGCGTTGCCTCGGCTCGTTATCGGGGATTTGATCATCCCCACACCCATCATCCAGGGCGGTATGGGCATCGGCGTTTCCCTTGCCGGGCTGTCCTCCGCCGTGGCCACGGCTGGCGGCGTGGGCGTGATTTCCGCTGCGGGCATCGGCGGCGAAGAGGCGGATTTCAAGACGAACTACGTCTCGGCCAACACCCGGGCCCTGCGTCGGGAGATTCGCGAGGCCAAGAGCCGGACCTCCGGGGTGCTCGGGGTCAACATCATGGTCGCCCTCACCAACTACGCCGAACTGGTTCGGGCCTCGGTGGAAGAGGGCATCGACATCATTTTCTCCGGGGCAGGCCTGCCCCTGGACCTCCCCCGCCATCTGGACGGCAAGACCTCGCCCAAGCTCGTGCCCATCGTCTCGTCGGGCCGCGCCGCCTCCATCCTCTGCCGCAAATGGAAATCCCGCTTCGGCCGCACGCCCGACGCCTTCGTGGTGGAGGGGCCCATGGCCGGCGGGCACCTGGGATTCAAACCCGACCAGATCGCCGACCCGGAATTTCGTCTGGAAAAACTCGTGCCCGATGTGGTGGAGGCCGTGGCCGCCTTCGGCGATATCCCGGTCATCGCCGCCGGGGGGGTCTATACCGGGGCGGATATCCGGAAGTATTTCGATCTGGGGGCCCGGGGCGTGCAACTGGGCACCCGTTTCGTGGCCACCCACGAATGCGACGTGGCCCCGGCCTTCAAACAGGCCTATCTGGACGCCCGCAAAGAAGACATGCACATCATCAAAAGCCCGGTGGGAATGCCCGGGCGGGCCATCCGCAACCAGTTCATCGAAAAGGTGGAGGCTGGCAGGCGCAGCCCCTATTCCTGCCCCTTCCATTGCCTTTCCGGTTGCAACTACACCACCAGCCCCTTTTGCATCACCATGGCGCTTTTAAACGCCAAGCGCGG
>NZ_JAZHDB010000047.1:0-27232 GCF_036584575.1 Desulfolutivibrio sp. | reverse complement strand
GATGGTCCCGGCGCAGGGCCTCGTAGCGGGCGAAGGCCACCTCGAAATCCAGACGTCGCAACGCCACATGGGCATGCCGCTCACGCACCCCGGAATGGCCGGGAAAACGTTCTGCGGCCTGACCAAGCATCTCCTCGGCCTCATTGAGTCGGCCATTGCGGAGCAACGCATTGACTTTATTAATGATTTCAATAGATGTCGGCTGTGTAGCGGTCACGCAGAAGAACCTACCTTTGCTCTGCGACAGGGTCAATGATGGATCAGTGCAGCACCGAGTTGGGTCTGCCTTCCTTAAACCAACCGCCATACCAAGGTATCAATGGAAACGGGAGGGCTGTGAAGCTCTTTCAAAATGCGATTCTGCCTCCGCCGTTCGGTTTTGAAAACTGTATACGACATGTTCACGATCTGCCCTATGCAAGCCCCCTGCGCTATCCCTGGGAAATAGCTTGGTCACGTTGTTCGTCGTGGCCTGCCTGTCAGATTGCAACCGTCCCGGCGCAATGCACAAACCGCAACAAAAAAAGGGTTACGCCCGGCAATCCGCCGAAACGTAACCCAATAATCTGCCTGGTACCGGGAGGGGGACTCGAACCCCCAAGGCCTTGCGACCGCCGGATTTTGAGTCTTATATTTCGGCCAATCTTATCCACCTGTTACTACAATTAATCAAATATTATCAAATAATTGCGTGCTCTTAAATTTTCATGGTTATTCACAGTTTTCCAGTGCGAGTGGAGCAAAATTGGAGCAAAAGATTGCTCCAAAAAAGCTTGCCGTGATCTCCGGTTGATGATTATGGGTACCAAGGTAACTCGGACAGGGTGGAGGCGCTCTCTTCAGCCCCTGCCGAGGTGCGGGGACCAGACGCCTGGTTTTCCTGCCCATTGCGGGCTCAATAGCTTCGTTGAACAAGCAAAGTGAAGCTCCTCCCGTTGTGCGTCACGCCGGGCTCTGTCGTAGTCAGCCCTCTTCGCTTCCCCGTAAACTCAATCCTCCCGGCCATACGACCGGGGGTGGTTCAATCTCCAAGAAGATTTTTCTTCCCCATCCCGGGGCCGTAGACGATCCTAGAGCCATTTCGAACAAACACTTTTCCGAAGAAGATTCCTGTCCGAGACGGTGGAGAGACGGTTTTGTCACTTCACCCATTCCCACGGTGCGCCTTCACACCCAAACCCTTCTTGACAGTAAACCATCAAATACCTACAAAAGCATACATGATTCGCATCGAAATCTTGAAGAAGGCGCATAGGCAGCTTGGAAAACTTCCCGCCGCCGAAAGCGATGCGATCGATGACGCCATCGATGCCTTGGCGTCTTGGCCGAACTGCCGGAATGTGAAGAAGCTGACCGACAGGGCCGGATACCGGCTTCGTGTTGGAGCCTACCGGGTTTTCTTCCAGGTGGAGGACGGAAAAGTGGTCATCACGGAGGTAAAAAAACGCAATGAACGTACCTACTAGCCCCCAGATCATCGAGCATGAGGGGCAGCCGCTCTTCGTGGTCCTGCCGTATGCGCAATACCTGGCCTTGACCAGGGAGGCCGTTGACGATGACGTTGCGATCCCCTGGGAGGTCTCCAAGCTCGCCCGCCGGGAAAAGAAAAGCCTGATACGCGCGTGGCGCGAATACCTGGGGCTGACCCAGGAGACGGTTGCGGCCAGGGCGGGGATTTCACGCGGCGCATACGCCCAGATGGAAGCCAAGGGGGCCAAGCCCCGCCGGGCGACCTTGCTCAAGATCGCCGAGGCTCTGGAAGTCCGGTCCGAGCAGTTGACGGAATAAGCGCCTTGCCCGCCTGGGAATGAGGGGATCAAGGCCAGGGTGACTCAGGGCCGCCGGGTCGAGTTTAAGGTTTCGCCACCGTGGATTCCGGCGTCTTGAGGTAGCTCACCGCGCCCGGGTTTCTGAATACCGGCGCGATCTTGTACTCTCTCAGCAGATCGCGCATTGCCAAAATCTTCTCCACGGGAGCTTTTCGCTCCTTTCCCTCGCAGTAGCGCTCCCAGAAGGCCAGGAGTTCTTTCGTCGAGTAGCCCTTGTAGGTCTCGGGCAAGTTCATGTCGTCCATGGTCGGTCCTCGCTTTATAACTGTCTTGAATGATAACATTCACCCCGCTTTTGGACAAGAGCGCGGCGAGGTCTTTGGTCTTCACGCCGTGCCGCTTGGCCACCTGAGGCACCGGGCCGCGGTCAGCCTCACGCAGGATGCCCACCATCTGCTCTTCTGAAAATCGTGATTTCCTCATGGCTCCCTCTTTGTCGGCGGGAACCACCTTCTCAAGTTCCAACTGGTCCGAAAAGGGCCGAGCAGGTCACCTTGTTTGATTCATGACAACCACTAACGGTAAATATCTGTCATATACAATGCATATTTCGGAGCATTTCCGATCATTTCGGAGTATTTCATAGTGTTTCGGAGTATTTCATAGTGTTTCGGAGTATTTCGGAGTGTTTCGGAGTATTTTGCGATATTAAACGTTTATATTGAAGCATTGACTCATATGAAAGTGTATGGAAACAACATCATGAATCCCTATGGACGCCCAAAAATACCCATTCGTCCCAGTAAGGAGGCATGAATGATGGTTTGCAAGCGTTTTTATAACATCGGCGAATTGTCCACGATCCTCGGAAAAACCGTCGCATCTATCCACGGACATCTCGCCCGCAAGCAGTTCGACGCAGTGCCACCGCCCATAAAATTAGGTCGCCGTCTTGCATGGCCTGTAGATGGGGTCGACGCCTGGATCGCCGAGAAAGCGATGGGCCGACACACCCCACCTCAGACTCCTACCAAACGGCGCGGGCGGCCGAAAAAAACGAAGGGGAACGGCGGGAGTGGAAAATGAGCGGCGCAAGCCGTGGCTTGCCACGGATTCGGCCGCTTATCGGGGCACCACCGGACGATCCAGACGATCTTGCCCTCAAGGAATGGCCCCGGTTCTCCTTCAACGCCTGTCCGGGATTCCTGGGAGACTTTGTCCGGTTGGCCACGCGCGACAGCGAGGCCGATCCGGCGGCAATATGCATCACCACGTTGGTGCGCTTCGGCGCGGAGGTTTACGGGCACGCGCCCGGCCAAGGCCCGCACATCTACGTAGGCGAGACAGTCCACCCGGCGCGCCTTTTCGCCGTGCTCTGGGGCAATACCAGCAAGGCCCGCAAGGGCACATCCCGCCATCCCGTGACCAAACTCTTTGGCCGCGAGCATTGCCAGCCCGCAGACTTGGGGGCCTGGGGCCTGCCCTTGCCCGCCAGGGAAAGCGGCGGCCCGCTCTCCACGGGTGAAGGCCTGGCCCATCATGTGCGCGACGAAAGCGACGAGGACCGAGAGCGTCGCAAGCGCCAAAACCCATCCGAGCCGCTACGCGAGAAAGGGGACAGGCGGCTCATCATTATCGACGAGGAATTTGCCAGCGGCCTGGCCTGCACCAAACGGGAGGGCAACACCCTCTCCATGGGCATCCGCTGCTTCTGGGATTCCGGCGACTATGCCCCCCTGACCAAAAACAATCCCGTGGTGGTGCGGGGGGCGCATATCTGCATCATCACCCACATCACCATACAGGAACTGGCCGTGTGCCTGGGCGAGGTTCAGGCCGTCAACGGCTTCGGGAACCGGTTCCTGTGGATATGCGTCCGGCGTTCCAAGCTGGTGGCCTTGCCCTCCAGGATGCCGGACAATGAACTGGCTCCATTACAACGCGAGCTGTGGCGGCTTGTGGGGCTGGCCCAAAAACGCCGCGCCATGACCATGAACGCACCGGCCCTTGACCTATGGAAGGCCATCTACCCGGAACTGTCCCAGGAGCATACCGGGCTTGCCGGGAGCGTCATAAACCGGGCCGAGGCCCAGACCCTGCGCCTTGCCCTGATCTATGCCCTGCTGGATGGCCAGGGGCACATCGCCGAGCCACATCTTCAGGCGGCCCTGGCCATGTGGCGCTACGCCCAGGATTCGGCCCTGTATATCTTCGGGGACCGGGCTGCGGACCCGCTTGAGGACAAAATCCTGGAGGCGCTCAAGACCGGCCCGCTCTCGGCCACCGAACTGAGCGCGGCCTTAAGCAGGCATGTCCCCCGCGAACGCCTGCAACCCCTCCTCCAGCAGCTCGAAGCGCAACAGCGCATCAGCATCACCAAGATCAAAAACCCGGGCCGCCCCCGGGTCATCCTCGCCCTGCGCGAATTAAGCGAAAAAAGCGAAGAAAAGGAAGGCGACGCATGAGGCTTTTTGCGCTTCTTTCGCTTCTTTCGCTGCCCCCATGTTGCCGGGGAGAGTCCGCGTCCACCGCTGGTAAGCCACATTGCCAGCGTACCCGTTGTGGCCACACGCTTCGCGGTGCCCCCTGTCGGGGCTGGCGGGTGGGCTGCGCCCCCCTCGACCCCTGCCAAAGGCATCAAGGCAGGTGACTCCATGAAAGAAACCACACCGAACCGGACCGCCTGGATCAAGCTGCGCGTCACCCCGGCGGAGAAAGAGGCCATCACGGCCAAGGCCGCCGCCCAGGGCCAGACCGTGACGGATTTCATCCGCCAGCAGACCATGGACTACCGCCTGCGCCGAACGCCGCTTGAGAAAGAACGCGTGCGGCAGCTTGCCCGGATCGGCGCGAATCTGAATCAGGTGGCCCGCTGGGCCAACACCTACAAAAGGCGAGCGGAGGCCCTGCAGGTTCTTGCCGCCCTCTTCAGCCTTGAGAGAGCGCTCAGGCGATATGCTGCCCCTGAAGACAGCGACCCGCGAGAAGCCCCTCCCTCCCTGGAGTCAAAACCCTCCGTGGTGACTTTATGTACATGAAAGTCTTTCCGCACGGCCAGGGCTGCGGGGACGCGCCGACGCGCTACCTTGTACGCCTGGACTACCCACATCGGGACGAGCACCCACCCGAGGTGTTGCGCGGCGATCCGGAGACGACGCGCGAACTGATCGACTCCCTGGACACCAAATGGAAGTTCACGGCCGGGGTGTTGTCCTGGCATCCGGATGATCGGGTGACGCCGGAGCAGGAAACGCGGGTCATGGACGACTTCGAGGCCGTGGCCTTTGCCGGTCTGGAGCCGGACCAGTGCAACATCCTCTGGGTCCGGCATCGCCATGCCAACCACCATGAGTTGCACTTCGTCATCCCGCGCCTGGAGCTTTCGAGCGGCAAGGCGTTCAACCCCTGCCCGCCCGGCTGGCAGAAGCACTTCGACGTGTTCCGCGACCTGCACAACCATCGCGAAGGCTGGGCCAGACCGGACGATCCAGCCCGGGCGCGCCTGCGCACGCCCGAACATGCGGACTTGCACCGAGCCAAGTTGATCCGATGGGAAAAGGCGCCCGGGAAGGATGAACGCGCCGAGGCAAAGGACGCCGTTCACGCCTACCTGCTCATGAAGATCGAGGAGGGACAGGTCGAAAACCGCGCCGATCTTCTCACGGCCTTGCGCGAGGCAGGCCTTGAGATCAACAGGGCCGGCAAGGCCCATGTCACCGTCAAAGACCCGGCAAGCGGGGAGAAACTCCGCCTCAAGGGGGGGATCTATGCAGCAAGCTGGCGACTCGCTCGCGTCCCTGACGCAGCGGATGCGGGCCAAGACCGAACAGGACCGGCAGGAGATCGAGGCCCTGGCCAGGAAACAATTCAGCGACTTGAGCGAGAGCTTGCGGCAGTCATCGACCGCCGCGCTCAGTACAACCGAGGCCGCTATCCGGGACAGGCTTGGGAGCTTGGAACAGACCATCGCCTCAAGCTGCCAAACCCTGAGTTGGGCCTTTGGCAAGAAATGCCTCCTGGCCCTGCTCCTGAGCCTGAGCATACTCCTGGGGGCGAGCCTTGGCGGCTGGGGCGTGGTGACGCTGCTCACACGCAAGGTCACGGCCCTGCAGGGCGAGATTCAGAACCTGCACGCGAGCAAGGCCGAACTGGAGAGCATCGCCGAGCAACTGGAAAAAAGGACATGGGGATTGCGGCTCCTGGAGAACCAGGATGGACGGTTCATCGTCCTGCCGCCCAAAACTTCGGCCCGTACCGACTGGACGGTGGGCAAACAGAAGGCCGTGAAATTGGAGTAGATCATGAGCGAAATCGAACGCTTGCTCACGAGCACCCTGACCGCGCTGGAACAGGAGCTTCGCCAGACCCAGGAAGCGCAGGCCAAGACCTTGTCCGGGCAGGATCAAACCCTGAGCGCCCACGCCCAGGCCTTGCGCCACATCCAGCAGCAGATTGCCAGCCTGAGTGCCCAGCAACGGGAATCGACGCAGCACTTGCAACGCTTGAGCGAGCTATCCACACGATTGGAGCCGCTCTTGACGCGCTTGAGCGGCATGCTGGGCGGAGAGTAGCCAGGTTCAACAGACACCGGAATCACGAAAGTGCACTCATTGAGGTAACCCCTTTTCGTTGGACAGCTTTTCGGGAATATTAAGTATCATTTTTAAGCACTTACCTCTCCAGCTCTTGGTAAATCTTGCGGGTGGCATGCGGGAGATTTCCGCGCACGACCAGTTCATTCACAACCATTACAGTATAGTTACTGCTGCTGTCGCGAAGCTCGCTTATCAGCGGATCGGTCGGGTGGTCAGTGGTCAACGGGCTGGAAAGTGCAATAACGAACCTCTTGCCGTTATGTTCGACTAGAATTGGTGCTGTGATGATCCGTCCATCATCCAATGATATCTCCGTATTAGCCTGAAACTTAATTTGCCCCTCATTTTTCCGCATCAAGTCATTGTAGAGCAACGTCAATGAAGCGTTTAAGCGCTTCTGGTTAAATCCAGACACTTGTCCCGTTAGCAAATACTCTAGAAGTTCGACGCCAACATGGCGGTCGAGAAGACTGTGCTCAAACTTGTTCTTGAAGCTTCGCAGGCACCGGTAGCAAGACGCATTGCAATTCTCCGGGCAACTTTTCATTAAGTTCAACGCCCGTTGGAACAACGCAAGGCCTTGATCTACAAGCTGACTTGAAAATCCTGCTCCCCCAGGCAATGTATCGTAGAGGAATATTTCCGCTTCAAGACCTTTTATGCCGCTGGGCGTAAGAGCAGGCCGAAATTCGGCCATCAGTTCGCCAGGCTCAATCTCCAGCAACTGACAAGCTGCCTTCGCGAGCGCCTCACTCACCGTCCTGAGGGCAACAGCGGTAGAAGAATGCCCAGGCTTAAGGTTGAGAGGCTCGGCGACACGCATGGAAAAAAGCGCAATGTCGGTAATGAAGTCCGTGCCGAGAACGATGTGCCGTGCCAGGCTCGTGCCATCGCACACCAACTTATCATCGTCGTCGGGATAGGATTTGCGATGTGGCCCAATAAGTATGGGCGAGGGTTCGGTACTCGCTTCGATGCGTCCGCACTTTGTGCAGTAGGTATACCCCTCTCTCCTGGGGCCTGTATTTGACACAAGCAGATGTTGCCGTGCGCGTAGAACGCGGATGCGTTCATTGACTGTGACCCAGCCAGCCTCTTCGTCAGGTGTACCCATCGTGAGTTTGGCGCGGGTTGCGTAGCTCGTTTCCGGGATGTCATCTGGTGAAGTGACCTCTTCCAAATCAATTGGATGGGCAAAGCCCGGCGGGCGTAGCCAGTACCGTCCGGGGCCAAAGCTCTTTTCGCCGCCACAAGCCTCGCAGTCGCGGATTTCGTTCCTGCTCGCCTCGCCAATGGCAAACGTCCTCGCAAAGCCGCATTCATTGCATTCCATGTAGATACGCTTTGACTCCCAAGCCGTATACCGATCGTCGGGCATGACAGAATAAATTGCCCCAGATGTGTAGCATTTGCCGGAAATCCAGACTTGTTTTCCCGGTGCATACTGCGTTAGGGCTACAGGGAGACTTTGTTGAGGGGCAAAACGCATGATCGGTCGGAAGCGTGAAGACCGGTCACGGTCGAAAACGTGGAACGTCGCGACGTCAGTCGGGAATGCATAGCGGGGCAGCTTCCCGCAATAAAGCAACCTATCGAGAAGATTTTCAGGGCGCGAGGCCTGTTGAGGGCTTTCCTCTCCTTCTTCGGGGGAAACTTCCGATTCCGCATCGTCTTCCGCTTCATCCGGCCTATCCGACTCTTCAGACCCTGGCCTGATCGCGTCGTCAACGGCTTTGAGGCAATCCCCCATCAGTCCTTTGAGGAGACCCTCGCGGCTGCTTTGCGAGAGTTCTGCCGGAATCCACGTTGATACGCGTTTGCATAATTGCTCTTCGTTTTCGTTCAACCACGCCGCTAAGTCATCACGATTGAGGACCGAAGTGCCATTCCTAAACTCTGAGACGGTGCCGAGAACGGAAAACAGGTCGTGTCGTTGGTCAGGATCGACTTTCGGAAGCCGCTCCTGGTGGTAGTTTTGCAATAGGAAAGCAAGGATATGGCGACGCACAATTTCACGGTTATCCAAAGTCAACTTCGGGTCGACCACCTTGCCTCGAATCATGCCGTCAGGTTCGACGAAGTAGTGTTCGTCATGACTGTCGGCACTACCGAACGCGACTACTGTGGCCACCGCGTTGCCACGCCGACCGGCTCGTCCAGAGCGCTGCTGATAGTTCGCCCTGCTTGGGGGCATGTTGCGCAGAGCGACGCCCGATAGAGCGCCGATGTCGATGCCGACCTCCATTGTCGTCGTGCTCGATAGTACGTCGATAGCGGTAGTTCTACTGCTCCGCCCGCCTACGGCGATATCCTGAAAGAGCAGCTCGTTTTCTTCAGCCTTTGAATAAACGTCTTCATTTTGTGGAGCGTTGAGTTGGGCGGTGTGCTCGCCTGCTATGAGGGCCATTGGCTGGCGTGGCGGGTCGCCGAGCGCCTCCACAACGGGTTTGCGATAGAAACCTTTTCGCGCGAGAAAAATGGGGTCTGAGATTGGGGTGAGTTCTCTGATATCTTGACTACCGCAATCAAGACAATGCATGATGCCTGGTACGGGACGATGGACGGACTTACAACTCGCACAGTTGGTCCACTTGCCGTTGAAAAGAAGGGTAAGCTCACTGCCGCGTAGACGCTTAAAACCGCTGTCTGAGTCCTGTGTGAACATGGCAAGCAGCGCCGGGGACCATTTATCCCAGAATATCTTGCGAGCTGACTTGTGCATTAACATCTTGTCCATGGCCTTGAACTTGCCTTTGTGGCCTCGGATGCTAGTGCCTTCCGAGCGCGGCCTCCTCCACCAGACGGGCGGCATCGAACTCAGCCAAAAGCCGTAGCCCTGCCAGCAGCGAAGCCAGGCACGTGCAAGCCCTACTTTCGCTTCCGGCGATTCGGCGACTCCTGGAATGGACGGCAGCTTTTCGAGTTCGGCGGTATATTTGCTTCGCTCGGCAATGGAAGCGAGCGCCAGCGCTTCAAACCCCAAAAAACGATCTTGCACGGTCGTGACGATATTATCGAGCAGGGCCTCGGGAGGACGTTCGTTACGTATTTCCATGCAGAGATTGAGAAGGCCTGCGTCATCCTCGGTCTCGCCTTTGAGAACCGCATTCTCGACTATCAATTCGGCACCAAAACTCTCACCCGCTTTCATCTCTGGACGCAAGCGGACATTAAGTGTCTTGGAAGCAAGCAAAACCGCGAGATAGAGATCCTCAAGATTGAGATTGGACTGAAGGATGGGAACAGCCTGGAGGCGGCGATACCCCCACGCAATGAGGGGACGCAAAGAATCGCGCACCGAGTACATTTGCAAGTTCGGAGCAAGTCGGGCCGCGACTTGTCGCGAATCCGAAAAGACCAACACCTTCCGGCCCTGGAGTGGCGCGAAATGGGTTGGCTTCACTGGGGCTGGCGGTTGAATCTGGAGTTGGCGAGCAACAAGGGCCTGAAAAGGCTGATCGCCTTTGGTTTGGTGATCCTGCACATATGAACGACCGAAACTCGCAGTCTTGCCGCACACGGCGCAGGGTACGAACTGACCGCGCATCTCAAGTCCAGTTGAAGAATCATTTTCTTCGTCCGTTGAATCAGACACACGCTCACTGCGGACATAGACAGTCCGGTTGCGCGGGCCCAATGAAGGCGGATTGAGACGCCCCGTTTCGAGGTCGTAATCCGCAGGCTCGGCTACATCCTCCAGGGCGGGTGATTCAAGGAGCAAATCGAGCGGCAGAAGCGGACTTGTTTCTCCGCCCGCCATGCGAAGATGCTGTCCCGGCTCAGACCATAAGGCCGAGGGCTCGTCAATATCATCGGTGTACGCTCTTGCGTATGCCGTACCGCAATTCTGACAGGTATACAATTCCAGCACGCGAGCGCCGCACTCACATCGTTCACGAGGCTGGCTGTACATCTTTCCGCAGATGCCGCCCCTGTCCTCTTCGGCGAGTTCACTGCAATCAGGATCCATGCAAACCCACAGACCAGGAAGACCGCGAAAGAAGCAATGAATGCGGCAGGGCAGCAGACCAGGCGTTTTGGGATCAAGGCGCGCAATACTTCCTAGGGACATCAGCGCAGTGACTGCAGAATCAGCCTTTTTTGGTGTGGCAGTCGGAAACATCTTGCGCCCCAATTCCGTAATAGGAACAGCCTGCTTCATTGTTGTGTTCACAAGCAGGCTCATTGGACCGAAATCGGCAAGCGCATGATGAAGTGCAGTTTCCGGTTGATATTCATTTCTCACATCTCGATAGTCGAGCAATGGCTTGATCGCTGCAAGGCGATCTAAATCTGTGGAAGCATCATAGTATTTCTGCAAACTGATACTACCGAGGATGTTAGCATCCTGGTCGGAGCCAACTGCGTCGTGCGGCCTCAGATCGAGATCCCCCGAGATGGAATTGAAGCTCTCGGCTGGCATGCCGGAAAGTTGCGCGCCGAATTGCGGTGCATATGAATGGTCATTAAAACTTGCGGTTGCACCGATGACTTGGAAGCGCTTCGTCGATATGCCGAGCCGGTTGCGCAAGCGCCGCAGCAGCAACGCAACCTCAGCACCGGCAGCACCCCTGTAAAGATGGGCTTCGTCGAGCACGACTAGAAATTTTTCGTCGGAGTTGCTCTCAAGCCATGCGTGTGTCCTGTCGAAGATTGGTCTCTCAATCGGACGCATCAGCATATATTCGAGCATCGAGTAGTTTGTGACGAGAAGATCGGGAGGCGCGGCCTGTACCTCATGCCGTGTGAGTAATTCAGAATCGTCCGGTAGCGTGATGGCCCTGACGAATTCACCCGTTTTGGGGTTTTGCCACCTGCTACCTTTCTCGCCGAGCCATGCGGCCAGATTGGGTTTGGATGGCCATTTGCCGCGCTCTTTGAGCGCCTGCAAAAGTTGCTTCGCTTCTGCCTGCTCCTCGGGTTTGGAGTCCTGCGTCCGACGTTCGTTGTAGGCGTAAAACTCATCAAACGCTTTGAGTTTTACTGAGTCCTTCTTGGCTGTCCGGATACCCGCATAAGGAGTGCGGCTTGTGTAACGTGCAAACCGTGGGGGACGTCCGGTCCATCCCTTGAAGAGTGCAACAAGTCGCGGATCGCCAAACAAAGCACGAAGTCGTCCCAACTGGTCGTTTACCAGTGCATTCATTGGATATAGAATAAGCGCCCGCATGGCCGGTTGTTGGCTGAAGGTATGCGGGTGCTCTTTTGCTTCACGCGCAAGTTTGCCAAGGATGGGTAGCAAGAACGATTCTGTTTTCCCCGATCCCGTTCCCGTCATGATGATGAGATTGCGTCCGTCTATTAGGCTGCCACGCACAGCTTCGGACTGGTGTTTGTACGGCGGATCATAAATGAGGCGAGGCAGACTGCCATCGGGTTTTGAAAGGGCGAGATATGCCTCTAGGGCGGCTGGCGGCAACCCCTCCATGTCGGCAAAATGCTCGCCCGTTTGATAGCGAGGGGTTGACTCAAGATAGGGCACTTGGTGAATGACGCCAGGCCTATTCAGCAATTCCTTGCGACGCGCTATCAGTGACCTCGCACTGATATGGTACGTTGCCTCGATGTAATCGCGAAGCGCGCCATGTAATTGCTCTATTGTCTCTTGAATTGTTTGCATTGGTGGCCTCCCAAGCTTTAATCTTCCAAACGTAGCAGCCAGAGTCTTTCCTGAAGAAATTGCTCTTCTGTTTGTGCCTCGGCTGACGGCAAGCGGTACGATATAAGGCAATTTTTCGGGTCCACGGCTTTGCCGAAAATCATAAGACGCCGCTGCGACCATTGGGGTAATGGTGAAAAAAAATCGAAACGAATACCATCGCGCTCGGCGTGACACCGATAGCGCTGAGGATTGTGGCGGCAAGAATCAATCGCCATTTGCAAGTGCCATGCGGCGTCACATCCCCGCCAACGCGTTCCTCCAAGTGGTAAATCAAGAAGGCGGACTGGCTCGCCATTCTCCAAGACGACGAAGCACCATATGGGAGCTCCGAATTCCTGAGGCCGCCTTGCGACATAGGTACCATTCTGATCTTTGGGGATGGTCCAGCGTCCTCGGTAATAGGTGACCGGGTGTACGGGATCGAGAATTTCCAGATTGCTAATAGTTCCAGCCAGGGATTGCGTCGAAAGACGGTGTTCGAACCGCCTCAGCACATCTGCAGCCACCTCATTTTTTGGACTCTTAAGCCACGCGTCTTCTGAGAGCTGTTGCAAACCCTGCTCGCGAAGTTCGATGATGAGGTCTTCATCCGGCTGCGGAGCAATCATCCGCGTGAATCCATCATAGGCTATGCGTGAGCTGAGGGAGAGTGGCAGAAAGGTATCCTGATCGGGGACGGTGCCGAAGAGAAAAATTCCTCCGCTCGGCCTGACAACGAAACTGGGAGGCGCGGCAAACACCCAAGTCCCCCGCACCTCGACATCGTCAATGACAACATCATTGAGTTCAAGAAGATCGCCCCCCACGATGAGACCTTCGATGACGGCATCGATGCGATCGGACAGCAAGTCGTCGTTCTCCGTCAAGTATTGCAGGCATTCGAGCAAGGATGCACTCAAGGTGGCGCGGGAGCACGGGCAGTGGATGCCAGCACTACGCCGGAGCAGGCCTGCAAGCAAAGGACCGTCCTCGGGAAATTGCTGATTCGTTGGCAAACCAAGTAGCTGCCGACAGTCAGCGAGCACGTCGTCACCTGCTATACGGGTAATTACCATTTCCACCTCGGCAGCAAAGAAAGCGGCGTATCTCTGTTTTGCCTCGCGGTTAAGAGCGCGAGCAGGCGCGCGCCGCGCAGGATCGCTGGGGTGTCCGCGAGTTGTCTGAGCAACTGGTCGAGGTTCTCACCGTAGGCGGCAGGAAGACGGTGAGGCTGGCTGGCAACGCGGAGCGCAAATTCGCTGAGTGTGTGGTCTTCGCATACTCCGTAAGATGCCGCCCTATCCGCAAACCAGCGCGCTCCCTCGGCAGCATCGCCGTCCATTTTTGAATGATGATTAACAAGGGCCACAGCGAAGCTGGCCCGCTTTGCTACGTTTTTTTTCAGGAATTCAATAGAGTGAGGTGAGTTTGGATTGTTTCTAAATTGCGTTTCCCCTTGTGCCCAGGTAGGGCCGCATAACTTGCCGAAAAGGGCTTGAAGAAAACCATTGATGACCATTTGACGCCTTGCGTTGGCAACGAAGCCCGACAGCCGAGTTGTGCACCAGAAGGCAAGCAAGCGAAGAGCTCTCGCGAGCGAAGAGGAACTGCTCGATAACTCGTCAAAGCGGGGCGTTATGCACAGGCCTTGCAAACCTTCTCCCATAAGTCCTGCGCTGACAGCTATGGCATCGGAATAATCTCCGTGGGTTGCCAGGAAGAGGCCTCCGGGTGGCAAAATCTTGTAGCCGGATAGTACCGTTTCCGCTGCAAGCGGCGCGGCCTTCAACGGGTGCTCCATGCTGTGAAAACGAACTTCTGGCTTGGTTTCATTTTGCCCACTATCATTGACAAGCCTGAGAATAATATTGCTGCGATCATGGCGCAGCACCCATCGTAGGGGCAGGGCGTCATGTTCAAAGCGTAGCGAACACCTTCCTAGTGTCTCGCCTTCGATTGTAAGTTCGCCGCTTGAGGCTTCTAGGTAACTCCAGTTATGTTCATCCTGTTTCAGAAATTGTTTAAGGTGTTGTTGCCATACTTCCGGCTTAACCGGGAGGTTCATCGGTGTACCGATTCGCTCGGCAAGGATTTCGCGGCCGTCTGCGGCCAGGAGGCGAAGTGTAAAGGTTACAGTGTAGCCTTCCGGCCCGAAAATCGAGAGACGGACTTCATTTCTCCAAAGAGTGTCAAGGTCCGGATCATGCGGGTCGACAGTAACAATCAGGCCGGGATGTGCGGCAACGCCGTGAGTCCACGGTTCAGGCTCGCGCACACTGAGTTGGGCGTGCCCCTCGGCCGAAGGCGACGATGCAATGGCATCAAGTGAAGGACTCCGGAGCGCTTTGACGGTTAGTGAGTGTGCGCCCACCGGCAAAGGCGAAATACGGACAAAAATAGGCTTGGCACCGTCTGTCTCAATGAGGGTCTCTCGGCCGTTGTCGAGGCAGAGCGTGTACCCATCGACAGGGTGGTCATGCTCAATTCCAAAACAGGGTGCTTCCGTCGTAAGCCACTCGCTTTTGCCCTCACCATCCCAACCGCGACCTGGTAGCCCCGCTGGCCAGATCCTTATAGTGCGCGCCACTTGCAGGTCCAGTCCATGAAGCCATTCTGTTGTCTCCACTGACACATCGGACGGCACCGCAAGGCGAACGGCTCTCGCCCCCTCGCAATCGAAATTGCACGGGGTCACGCCAGCGTGTGCTTGTGGTAACTCCTCCGTCGTCACTACGATGTAGCTCTGGCCTGGCCGGACAACGCGTCCGGTGATCTCCCGCGCCATGCCGTCGCTTCCAATCTTGAATAACCAGATTGGGCCTCGGCTGAGACGGCATTCGGTTTCAAGGAAATGATCGAGCGCGGGCAGTGTATGTTCGAACTGGATTAACGGTTCCGCTGGGTCAGGCCATCTTCGCAAAACGCCCTTTCTGTTTCCGGACAGAAGCCATCCCGTGGGCTTCATGCCACCCCCACCATTGAGACGGCATCGCGTGCGTTGCAAAAACGACTGAAAGTCAGCACTGAGGACGGCAATACTGCGAAAGGATGGCACTTCCAGCAGCACCGACCAGGTGCCTCCGCCTGCATGCCGCAACAGCAGGTTGGGACGAATGCTCAGATTCACCGAGTCCGCCGCCGTGCGGCTGAGAGGGCAGATAAACGGACGGCATACAATTGGCTCCGTGCCGCGACCAATGCCCTTAAAGCGATCAGAGACCACGCGCTTGGCTTCTTTTAGCCACTCGCGTGCGTTGCGGACCTCTTCCAAATCAGTGACGATCCGCCGCAGAGTCGGTGGATAAATCGGTTCTTTCCCTTGAGGGGGCTTTGCGCCGAAAATCGCGAGGACAATCCGACCGGTTAGTTCTTCCTGCTGGAGAAATTCCTGAAAGCGCGTTGAGGCATACTGCGCATTGATGGCAAGATGCCGTCCGATTGCGCGCGGATCGAGGTTGACGAGGGAAGCAAGGCTAAATCGAAGGTCATACAGAGCCCGCGCGAATTGGTGCTGAAGATAGCGTGGAAGTATGGCGTGTGTGATGGGCCAAGCGATGATGCTGAAACGCTCCGCCCACGGGCCAGACGGAATCACGCCATGATAGGCCGTTTGGAACTTCCGGAACCACGGTTTGATCCTATTGCGGTCATAGAATTCCCATCCCGGCGTCTGCTCTTCAAACGAGGGCCAATATTCGTCGCCGGTGTAGCTATACCCGCGCTCGGTGGCATATATAACCCAGAGTAACCAGTGAGGAAATAATAATTGCCGCACCGTTAGGCAGGAACGAAGAATCCGAGAGAGTTGCTCCAGTTCAGCTTCACTCAGCCCATGCTCAAGGGCAAAAATCGGAAAGTCAGTGTCTCCACGCATGCGGGCAAGCGATTCAAAATGCCTCTCTAGGCGCCCCTGCCATTTTTCAAGAGGGTCGGCCATCCTTGCTCATCCGCTTTGTGTCCACTGTTCAAATCGCCTTAGATGCGAGTTGGTCCTTCTTGATCCAGCTGTGCTTCTCAAATAAATGGAGCAAATCATCGTTCGTCCATAATCGGTACTCAGGCCGCCGTTGCGATCGTGGCAATATCCATCGCTCCACCGCGAGTTCCGCGATCTCGCGAGCACTAAGAAGAGAGGAGACGTCAGGGTCTCCCTTGCCAGTGCGCAGAATTTTCGTGGCATTGGCAGCAAGGTTGCAGATAAAGACCTCTCGTTGGATGCCGTGACGAAGGAGGTCATCCCTGAATCCCAATGCCGTCAGAGCCGCTCGTGTCGTCCGCAAACGCCAGTTCGGCCCTTGTCCGAATTGGTGCAGGTCCGCGTAGCGGTGCCCGATGCTACGCAGATAGTCACGCAGTTCCAGGAATAGCTTGTCCGGAATGTGGAAATGCCCCCATCCCCCCGTATATCCGATGGAAGTAAAGTATGGGATGCCGCCCAGCTTTAATCTGTTATAGACGGAGGACCGCCCCATTGATGACGCCGTTGTCACGGCGAGAAGGCGTGCTTTCTTTTCCTCCCCCGAGATGATTCCCACAGTCCCGCCATATGTGCGGGCAAAGTCATCGTAGATCTCGCGGCTCCGGACCAGGCACGCCACCATCTTGCCGCCCAGTAAAGCACTGTACGGAGGCAAGGCGCCAAGAACATATGCGTCCATGATATTCACAAGGCGGGCAACCCGTTCGTGAACGTTCCAGCCGATGAGATTGTCACGGACAGAAAGATTGAAAACAGGATCACCGATCGCTATTAAGCCGATCAGTTTTTCATTGTGGGCGTCCCAAACAAGATACCGGAGCCTCCGGCCGAATCCGTTCGACACAGGCACGGACCAAGTGAGTGACGCTAGCCGGAATAAGTCAGCTTGCCATGTGTCGGCGTGAATTCTCTCTAGCATCGGCGTGATGGCGGCCGGATTAATGTCGTTTCCCGACGCAAAATGATGAAGCAACTTTGGGGTCCGGCGGGCAAAGAAATCCGCATTGGCGGCGAGCCGTTCATTCCTTTGCGAACTGTGCAAAGTACGGATGACATCTTTGCCGCTACCGCTGATCTCAAGGTTGCCCTCTTTCGTTTTATGGAAGCCCAGTTCGCGAAGATGGCGACGGATCTTGCTTCGGAGCGATGCCTCACGCGTGGCGACGCGGATGACTTTCGTGCTGTTATTCCCTTGTCCACTCACTCTGTTGTGCTCCCCTTAGTCCCCAAATTTAGCTGATACTAAAACGCTTTTCTATTGTCATCGCCTGTGATTTTCAATCGTCGCCATTGACATACTTGTCAATATACACAGAGAAATTTGAGTAATTTTTTTGTGTTTTTTGCTTAATTTTACCAAGCATTGTCCCGTCTATTCTGCCTTGGATATACGTTGATAGAGCACTAAATTTGTATATTGGCAAATTGTATATGGTCTTTGTAGATCCTATTCTGTACTTTTTCTTCAGGTGTGCACCAAAAACACCATACCGAACATTCCCTTTGCCGACTTCATACTCTTTAAATTCATTATATCTTGAAATTAAGTAGCTAATATAGTTTGTTTTGTCGCGATCTGATCCAATTGTCCCTTCAGGGTATTTATTCACGACCTTCTTTTTTTGCTGATTGACATTTACTCTATTGTTATCACCAATGACAGCGTTGCCAACATGGGAGTTGAACTGAACAACCTTTGCTTTTTCATGTACTCTTTCAGCGCCATGAGCTAACTGTATTTTCCGTTTCCACACTTCGACCTGTGGGATATCACCCTTGGTAATTATTGAATGGCAGTTTGGGCAAAGAAGCAAAAGGTTTTCAATTTCGTTATTGGAAGGTATCCCATCTATATGATGAATCTGAAAATGGCCAACATCGTCATTTTCACAAAAAGGGCAAACTGAACATATCTCTCTTTGGAGTTGTGCACGAATTTTCGCTTCTTGCGGAATGCGGCTTCTATTCTTTTTCTCTGTCATAAATTTATCAAATCAATTTATTGCGTTAATCATCGCAGAGTGCCTCACCATGCAATAGCTCAAGAATACTAGTAAACAAATAAGTTGAAATATCAATCAAATCTAGTGCTGTAAGTCTTCTCGGAGTCATGGTGAGGCCCCAGCATGCCTCATCCTTTATTTGTTTACATAATCGAAGATAGTAAAATCATCAAGTTTTTTTGACCTTTTGACCTTTCCCCCAAAAAGTTTCCCCATTATTAATTCGTGACTTCGGCCAAAACGGTCGTGGTCATGAGGAAGAGCCATTTCAGCGAAGAGCAGATCATTAGGATTTTCAAGTAGGCCGGAACTAGCGTAGCCGTGGCAGAACTGTGTAGCCAGAACGCCATATCCGACGCGACATTCAAAAGTGACGCAGTAAGTTCGGCGGGTTGGCCCTGGTGAGGGCTCGCCACCTTCGCAGCCCGAAGGACAATTAACCCGCGCCTGACACGGATCGTTGCTGAATTGACGCTGGACAACCGAATGCTCAAGGAAGTCCTTGCAAAAAAAGCCTAAAGTCCGCTAAGCGCCGATTGGCTGTGCGGTGTGCTATCGAAAAGCACGACTACTCCGAGCGGCGGGCTTGCAAGCTGATGGACATGAACCGTCGGACTTACCGGCGCGAGTAAATCCCAGATCGTAACGATATATTTCGCATCCAGTTGAAGGAATTCGCCGAAGAGCGTAGGCATTTCGGAAAACCGATGGACAACTGCATCATCGAAAGCTTCAACGGGCGCTTCCGCACTTATCCGTGGTATACACGCCGGGGTAAGGTCAATTCGGGACGAGGATGGTTGATACGTCTCGCCCTTGCTGAATTGTCATGACCTCCCCACGTTTCGCACCATCCAATCTCGCGGCAAGGTTCGCCGTCCGTAAATGCGTATACCGCGCCAGCATTTGCAGCGTCTTGTGCCCGGTAATGGCCTTGATTTCCATCACGTCCAGGTCCGTATGCTCGAAGAACCGGCTGGTGGCCTCGTGGCGCAGGTCATGAAAATGCAGATCATTCAGCCCGGCGGCACGGCAGGCATCGGCCATCTTGGCTGAGAGGTGATCGGGGCAGAAGGGAAACACTCTCCCGGAAATGTGACGAGGGAGACCCTGCAATACATCCTTTGCCTCCCGGGAAAGAGGGACCGTCCGGGACTCCTTGTTCTTGGTGTCGTTCAGACGCACCCTGCTGGCCATGATATCAACATCCTCCCAGAGCAGTCCGACAATCTCGCCACGCCTCATGGCAGTCGCCAACGCGAACCGCACGATGAGCGCAAACTCCGGGGCGCAAACGGCCAACAACCGTTCCTCTTCTCCCGGCTCCAGTCTCCGTGTGCGCCCCGTCGGCAATTTCGGCTTGGAGGCCAGGGCCACGGGGTTGGTCAGGCTTTCCATCCCCCAGTCCGAGCGAGCGTAGTTGAACAGCCTGGAGAGCAAGGCCAGATCGAGGCGGATCGTGTTCGGAGAAACGCCCTCGGCTTCGCGTTCACGCCGGAAGTCGGCGATATCCTTGGACCGGATCGTCGCCATAATCCGGTGGGCGATGGTTCTCCGTTTAAGCCGGTCAATCCTGTAGATTTCACGCCTGGGGTCTTTCAGGCGAGGCAGATATTCTTCCTCGAAGCGATCAAGGCACTCGGCAAGGGTGTAGGCTTCAGCTTCCTTGGCGGACACGTATTGCCCCTTGCCCATGGTCGCCTCTGTTTCCTTGGCCCACTGTTCGGCCTCGGCCTTGGTGTCGAAGGTCTTGCAGGTTGTGGGATAGCCGCGCTTCCTGATCCGGGCCTCCCACTGGAGATTTCCGCGCTTTCTGATGGTCGCCATGCTCCACCTCCGTGGAGCGGAGTGGAGCAAAATTGGAGCAAAAAAACAAGCGGGCGATCCGGCTTTTCTAGCCTGATCGCCCGCAACCCGCGTCATTGCTTGGTACCGGGAGGGGGACTCGAACCCCCAAGGCCTTGCGACCGCCGGATTTTGAGTCCGGTGCGTCTACCAATTCCGCCATCCCGGCATGTGGAAACAGTGTCTCTAAGCGGACCACGCCGTCCTGTCAAGACTCACCCCGCAACCCTTGCCCTCACGGGGGGGAACTGCTACAGCCCTGCCCTCGCGCGGCTTTCGCGACCAAGGAGCGAGCATGATCCCCGTCGGCTCCCTGACCAACGCCGCCGCCATCATCATCGGCGGCGCCGTTGGCCTTTTGCTTCACGGCAGGTTCCCCGAACGTGTCAGAACCATCGTGTTCCAGGCCCTGGGCCTGTGTGTGGCGATCATCGGCCTGCAGATGGCCCTTTTGATGTCCAAGCCCCTTTTGGTCATCTTCAGTCTCATTCTGGGCGGCGTGGCCGGGGAACTGATCGATATCGAATCCCATCTGGAACGCCTGGGCGACCGGGTCAAGGCCCTGGCCCGCTCGAAAAACACCCTGTTCACCGACGGCTTCGTCACCGCCTCCCTCATCTATTGCGTCGGCTCCATGGCCATTTTAGGCTCCTTCGACGAGGGCCTGCGCGGCGACTCCACCATCCTTTTGACCAAGGCCATGCTCGACGGCTTCGCCTCCGTGGCCCTAGCCTCCACCTATGGCGCGGGCGTCCTGTTCTCGAGCGTCCCCGTGTTTTGCTACCAGTACGGTCTAACCCTTGTGGCCGGGGCCTTCCAAAGCTTTTTCACCGAGGCCATCATGGCCCAGATCACGGCCGTGGGCGGCATCCTGATCGTCGGCATCGGCATCAATCTGCTGGGCATCCTCAAAATCAGGATTTCGAACCTGTTGCCCTCCCTGGTCGCCATCGTGGTCCTAAGCCTCATTTTTCTGTAATTCCCCGCCGGAAAGGGCGGGATTTCTTTACGCCGGGCCGCAAATCCGGTACAATCCCCGCCCATGCATGAACTTTCCATAGCCCAAAGCCTGTTGGCCATCATCCGCGAGGAGATGCAGAAACACGGTTCGCCCCGGCTGATCTCCGTCAAGGTCAGACACGGCCGCCTGTCGGCCATCGTCCCCGACGCCCTGGCCATGTCCTTCGAGGCCCTGACCATGGACACCGCCCTGGCCGGAGCCCGCCTGGACACGGAGGAAATCCCCCTGGTCTTGGCCTGCCGGGCCTGCGGCAAGCAGTTCTCGCCGGAATCGAGCGACTACGTGTTCGCCCCCTGCCCGGCCTGCGGCGAGGAACTGGGGCATACCGTGGTCTCCGGCAAGGAACTCTACATCGAATACCTGGAACTCGACGAAGCACAAGGAACGTAAGCCATGCAAATTCCCGTCATCCGCAACATCCTTGAGGCCAACGCCCGCGTCTCCGACGACCTGAAACGGCTTTTCGCCGAAAAAGGCATCCTGGCCCTCAACCTCATGAGTTCCCCAGGCGCCGGCAAGACCACCCTCCTGGAACGCACCCTCACGGATCTGGCGTCCGAATTTTCCATGGCCGTCATCGAAGGCGACCTGCAGACCGACAACGACGCCCAGCGTGTGGCCGCCACAGGGGCCCAGGCCGTGCAGATCAACACCGAGGGCGGCTGCCACCTGACCAGCGCCCAGGTTCTGGCGGCCTGCAAGGAACTGAACCTTATCGGGTTGGACATCCTTTTTATCGAAAACGTAGGCAACCTGGTGTGCCCGGCGGAATTCGACGTGGGCGAGGACCACAAGATCACCCTGCTCTCGGTCACCGAGGGCGACGACAAGCCGGAGAAATACCCGCTGATGTTCAACATCTCCTCGGCCCTGCTGCTCAACAAGACCGATCTGTTGCCCTATGTGGATTTCAGCCTGGAACGGGCCTCGAACTTCGCCCGGGGCTTAAACGCCGACATCAAGGTCTTTCCCGTGTCCTGCCGGGCCCGGGAAGGCCTCGACGCCTGGTACGACTGGCTGCGCGCCGCCCGGGCGGCAAAAAAGGGCTGATGCCCGTCGCGCCCCCCCTGCGCGGCATGACCGGCAGCGGACGGCGAACAGTCACGCAATCGCCATGACAACCGGCGGCGAGTTGGATAGTGTCGGGCTAATCGGCAACCCAAGCCAGCCAGGAGAAAACGACCATGAGCGAAAAAAACGTGTTGTACGAATCCGAAGGCAAAGCCCTGACCTATGACGCCGGGGTGCTGTTGCGCCGTATTGCGGACGGCCTGTGCAAGGGGAAGATCGAACTCGACGGGGAGTCGGAAGCTGTCTGCATCCCCCTGGCCGACGACGTATCTATGGAGATAAAGATCAAGGACAAGTCCAAAGACGAGGCCGTCAAGCGGGTTTTGGAAATCGAGATGAAGTGGCTGGTTCCGAAGCCCGAATAGAGAACCTCCGAGAGCATCCGGATCGTTTAGGCCGCCCTGTCGTCAAGACGGGGCGGCTGTTTTTGCGTCCGGCCCGTCGAGGCCGTCGCCCACGCGGGAGGCCAGGCACTCGCCGGGCAGGAAGATATGGAACGAACTCCCCTGGCCGACCTCGGATTCGGCCCAGATGCGGCCGCCGTAGTGACGGATGATATTGCGGCAGATGGCCAGCCCAAGGCCCGTGCCCCGGGGTTTGTTCTCCAGCATGTCCCCCTGGGAGGACTGGCGGAATTTGCCGAAAATCGACACCAGATCCTCCTTGGGGACGCCGACGCCCTCGTCGCTCACGGTCAGGTGCAATCCGTCGCCGTCGCGGGCGGCCACGATGCGCACCACGCCCTTGTCCGTGAATTTGGCGGCGTTGGAGAGCAGATTGATGAGCACCTGGAGCATGCGATCCGGGTCGGCGAAGAGATCCGGCAGATCGTCGGGAACATCCAGGGCCAGGCATATGCTGTGCTTTTCCTCGAAAAGACCGCGCACCGCGTCCACGCCGCTGGCCACCAGATCGGCGACCGGGAGCCTGGCGTCGCGCCACTCCATCCGCCCGGACTCGATCTTGGACAGATCCAGGAAATCGTTGAGCAGCATGGTCAGACGGTCGCTCTCCTTGATGATGATGCTGAGGTTGCCGTCGATGCGCACGTATTTGCCGGTCACCCCCTGGCTGGTTTTGGCCATACGCGACAGATCCTTGCGAATAAGCGAGGCGAACCCCCGGATGGAGGTCAGGGGGGTGCGCAGTTCGTGGGAGACGCTGGACAAAAACGCGGATTTGAGCCGATCCAGCTCCAGAAGCCTTTTGTTGGCCTCGACCAACTCCCTGGCCTTGTCCTCCAGGGCGCTGGTTCGCTCGGCCACCAGCCGTTCCAGCTTGCGATTGAATTCGGCCAGTGCCTCCTCGGCCCACTTGCGGTCGGTGAGGTCGATCATCGACACGATGCACATATCCGTCCCGGCGATCATGGCCACGGTCAGGGACACGTAGCGGATGTCCTTCCCGCGTCCCAGAAACCGGCAGTCGATGCTTCCGGGCAGGGGGCGCTCGACTCCCGACCGCCTGCGAAAAAAATCCTCGATGGCCAGGGCGTCGAAATCCAGGGTGAAATCCTTCCAGTTCTTGCGGTGTTCCACTTCCTCCCGGGAAAAACCGGACAGCCGCTCGAATTCCGCATTGGCCAGCTCGATAAGCGACGTTTCGGTGTTGACCAGAATCATGGCCGTGGCCGTGTTCAAAAAAAGGGAACGGTATTTCCCCTCGGAGATCTCCAAGGCCTCCTGAGTCTTTTCCAGACGGTCAAGCATATCGTTGATGCTGTCGGAAAGACGGGCCAATTCGTCGTTGCCGGACAGGGCCACGCGCCGCTCGCCCGCATGACGGATGCCGATGATGCCCGCCTGCCGCTCAAGGATGCCGAGACGGGAGATCACCCGACGCTCCAAAAAGGCCAGGAGCACGGCGGCGAAGACCAGCCCGGCCAAAAAAATGGAGGCCAGGGTGTAGCGCAGCATGTCCTGCCCCTGACGGTAGATGTCCCGGGGCATGGTCAAGGACAAAAGCAGGGCGGGCTGCCCGAACAGATCGCGAATCAGAGCATATCCGGCCGTTTCCGAATCCTTTGGGGAGGTGCGCACCACCGGATCGGGTCCACCCGTGGCGCGCAGGGCGTCGGCCGTCTTCGCGTCCAGGGCGGCCTTCGCCATCAGGCCAAAGGAGATATCCAGGCGGGTGATCTGCGACAACCTGGACACCTCCGTGTCCCCGAAGTGGCGGCCCATGAGCAAATAGCCTCGATGCGGCCCCGTGGCGTCGCTCTTGAGGAGGGGGTGGATGGCCACCAGATACGCCCCCTGGGGGAGAAGCAGCAGGCCCTCCCGGGGCGCGCCGCCCTCGGCGCCGAAAAGGTGCTGTACGGCGGATTCAAATACCTCGCGAAGCGACGGCGACAAGGGCCCAGGTTCCAACTGGCCGGACTCTCTAAATTTTCCCCAGACCACGCTGCCAGTTACGTCGAAAAAGAGGATGACGTCGAGGCTTTGATGCACGAAGGTTTCCGGCGTGAGGTTGCTTTGGATAAATTCCTCGCCGGGTTCGGCCACAAAGGCATAGGCGTCGTCCCAGTTGGCCCAGTCCGTGGCCAAAAGCCCCAACTGGGCCAGACGAGCCATCAGGGCGTTGACGCCCCGCTCCACGTTTTGTCTGGTGATCTCGTTTTCCAGGGACAGGAAGCGATCCAGGATGATAAACCGCGATGTGGCGTACAAGGCCACAAGCAAAACGGCGAGGGTAAGCCCGGTCAAAAGGAGGGTCGCACGGCGAAGTCCCATAATAAACCTGCTCGAAATCGGATAGAAACCTCGTCCGGGACACGGGATGATTCCGCCCGGCCTACAAAAGCCACGGCGAAACCGCCGGACGGCCCTCTCAGGCTACGGCAGGAATCCGTAACAACCGCGTTTCCCCCGGCCTCCGTCGTCACTTAGGGTACGCTATACGGTACAGAGACTCAATTGACCAGGGAGTAGGCGAAAAAAAAGAGACCTCTTTGGCCCGATCCGCCCCGAAAGGCTCTGTGCCGCCACGGCAGGCCGGAAGCGGAGGCGCCACTGCGGCGCTTGGGGAACACAGAAAAACCGGGGAATCGAAAGATATTTTCGAATCCCCGGCAGTGCAAGCAGTGACGAGCCGGAGGCGTCCCCGTGCGGGGCAGGCGCTTAGGCTGTCTTCAGCGAATTGACGGCCACGGTCAGGCGGGAGATGTTGCGCGCCGCCTTCTTCCAGTGGATGACCTTCTTGGTGGCCGCCCTGTCCAGCACCGAGGAGGCGGACAACAGGGCCTTTTCAGCGGCCTCGGCGTCCTTTCCGGTCACGGCCTGGCGCACGGCCTTGATGGCGTTTTTGACCCGGGTCTTGACCATGCGGTTGCGGTCACGGGCCTTTATGCTCTGCTTATGCCTTTTGATCGCGGACTTATGATTAGCCAAGGATATCTCCTCCATTCATTGCGTGCTTAAAAAAGGACGTTTAAGAAAAACAGCACCGTCTGTCAAGAGCACGGACCTGCTTTTTCCGTAAAAAACACCGCCTGGGCGGTCTTTCCATCATACCTGCAAGGCCGCAAAATCCGCCAGCCGCGACAGGCGCGACACCAGGGACATGAGCAGATTCAAGCGGTTGGTCCGCAGGGACGCATCCTCGCACATGACCATCACCGAATCGAAAAAGGCGTCCACGAAAGGCCGCAGTTCGTGCAGCAGATCGAAAAGCGCCCGGTAGTCGTCGGCGGCGAACAGCGCGTCCATGCGCGGGAAGACCTCGACGAACTTGTCGTGCAGCCGTTTTTCGGCCTCCTCGGCCAAAAGCGACGTCACAACCTCGCCGGTCAGGGGATGTCCGGCCTCGGCCCCCTGCTTGCGGATGATGTTGGCGGCCCGTTTGAAGGTCAAAACCGCCTGCCCGAAGTCCGGGGTGGCCGCAAAGGCGGTCAGGGCGTCAATGCGGGCCGACAGCGCATAGATATCCTCGTATCCCGCCCCCACGGCCGCCTCCACCACCAGGGTGTCCCGGCCAAGGCCCGTAAAATAGGCCCGCAGCCTCTGGCCGAAAAAGTCCAGGAGTCTGGCCAGGGCATGGGTGGGGGTGGTTTTGAAGGATACCCCCTGGTAGCCCTCGAAGGCCGCCTGGATCAGTTCCGGCAGATTCAGGCGCAGCCCGTGCTCGATGACGATGCGGCAGATGCCCAGGGCCTGACGCCGCAGGGCATACGGATCGGCCGCCCCCGTAGGGACAAGCTCCATGCCGAAGCATCCGGCCAGGGTGTCGATCTTGTCGGCCACGGCCGCAAGCGCGCCGCAGACTGTGGCAGGAATGGGGCTTTCCGGCCCGACGGGCAGATACTGCTCGGCGACGGCGGCGGCCGCCATCTCGTCCTCGCCTTTTTTCCGGGCGTAGATGCCGCCCATGATCCCTTGCAGCTCGGCGAATTCCCCCACCATCTCGGAAACAAGATCGGCCTTGGCCAAGCGCCCGGCCCGGGCGGCCGACGCGGCCAGGGACGGATCGACCATCCCGGCCAGACGGCCGCACAGCGCCTCCAGGCGGCGGGACTTGTCGCCCATGCTGCCGAGCCCGGCCAAAAAGACCACGCTCTCCAGGCGGCCGAGCCAGCCCGAAAAATCGGCGGCCAGATCCGCTTCCCAGAAAAACCGGGCGTCTTCCAGGCGCGCCCGCAAGACCCGCTCCCAGCCCTTGCGCACCAGGTCCAGGCTTTCCCCCGGATCAAGCCCCAGGGTGGTCAGAAAACAGGGCATAAGCCGTCCCTTTGCGTCCTCGACCCCGAAGCTTTTCTGGTGGCTCTCCATGCTGGTCAACAGCACTTCCTTGGGAACCGCCAGGAATTTTTCATGAAAACGGCCCATGGCCACCACCGGATATTCCGTAAGTCCCGTCACTTCCGTCAAAAGCGAGGGTTTGACGATGGCCCGCCCCCCGATCTCCGCAGCCAGGGTTTCGGCCTGGGAACGGATGATGGCCTCGCGCTCGGCCGGGTCCGCGATCACCTGCCCCTGCTCCCGGAGGATGGCCGCATGGGCGTCGGCATGGGGCACATCGAACGGCCCCGGTCCCATGATGCGGTGTCCCCGGGTGGTCCGCCCCGAGGCCACGCCCGCGATCTCGAAAGGGATCACGGCGTCGTCCAAAAGGGCCACGAACCAGTGGATGGGACGGCCAAAGGCGAAATCGCCGCTGCCCCAACGCATTTTCTTGGGGAAAGTCAACCCCTTGACGCACCAGACGCAGATGTCCGGCAAAAGTGCGGCGGCAGCCTCGCCGCCGGTGGTCTTGCGCACGGCCAGATAGCGTCCCTTGTCCGTTTCCAAAACGAACGCCTCGGCCATGTCCA
>NZ_JAZHDB010000046.1:0-6464 GCF_036584575.1 Desulfolutivibrio sp. | reverse complement strand
CCCTGCGACCGCGACGAGAAGGTTCACGGATTTCTGCTCCACGTCGGGCTCTACGTGTCGGCCAGGGCGGTGAGAAAGGCCGTGGCCTCGTCCGGGCCGGTTGCGAAAAAGGCGTCGTCCCGGGCGCACAACGCCGCCCCGCCCGGGGCGCAGATTCCGGCCCGGGCCAGCTTGTCCGCATATCTGGCCATCAGCCGGTCCATGGCAGCCCCAGTTCCCGGGCTGTGTCGGCCAGGGGAAGCCCGGCGGGCGTCAACCCCCGGATGCGGTAATAGGCGGCCCGGGCGGCCAAAAAGGCGGCCCGGTCGATGGGCGGCACGGCGAAATCCTCTCCCGGCGTGCCGGGCTCGGTGAAAAACCGGGCCGGCAGGTCGTCCTGGCCCGCCGTAAACCCCCTGCGGGCATTGATGATCCGCTCGGCATAGACCACGCGCTCCCCGGCCCGGGCCATCTCCCCGGGGTCGGCCGGGTGGCCGGTGGCGGCGCAGAGGGCCGGGGCCAGTTCCTCCAGGGAGGCGGCCAGGGCCAGATACGGGCAGGCCACCAGGCTGTCCAGGGCGGCCAGGGCGTTTTCGGCCTGGAAGAGGATGCGGGCCTTGCCCGCGAAGTCGAAACGGTCCGTGGCCACGGGTTTGCGCAGCACCTCGTGGCCGATGCTAAAGGCCCGCAGGTGGCAGCCGCCCCGGGTGGAGACGGCGTAGGACAGGGCCAGGCCGTAGGCCCCGCGCGGGTCGTAGGCCCCAAGCTCCAGACCCTTGACGGCCATGGCCGCCTCGGGGCGTCCCGCCTCCCGGGCATAAGCCGCCGCGCCCCGGGCCAGCTCCCGGCCAAGGCCCCGGCCATGCCCCATGTCGTCCACCAGGGCCGATAGCCGCGACGGGGACAGGGGCCGGCCGCTGATCTCGGCATGGCAGGCCAGGGCCGAGGCGGCGGAGACCGGGTCCAGCCCCAGGTCGATGCAGCGCGCGTTGGCGGCCACGGCGGTTGTCAGGTCGGGATTGTCCACCAGGGCCGTGAAATGGGACAGGGCGTCCAGGTCCGGCAGGGGGGTTCCGTCCGCCGCCATCCGGCCGCAGGGCAGGTGGCAGGCCCGGCAGCCCGTGCGGCGCGGGGCATAGCCCCGGGCCAGGGCCGGGGCGTTGACCGCCTTTTGGCCGGGAAACCGGGTGGCGCGAAAATTTCGGGTGGGGGTCATGCCCAGGCTGTCCGTCAGGTCCATCAGGGCGGCCGTGCCAAAGCGGGAGAGGCCGTGGGCCCCGGCCAGGGCCGGGGAGGCGGCCGTCAGGCGCATGAGGTCCGCCCGGGCCAGGGAAAGCCCGGCGGCATCGGCCACCTGGACGGCTCGCGAACCGGAGACGGCCACATAGACCAGGTTTTTTGCGGCCAGGCACAGCCCCAGGCCGCCGCGCAGGACGTGTCCCGGCCTCCCGGCGACCACCCCGGCCAGGGCCGCGCCGGTCCAGGCCGCCGGGCCCGTACGCAGCACCTCCCCGGGGAAACGCAACCGGGCCGCGATGTCCGTGGCCCCAAGGGCCGTCCAGTCCGGGCAGGGCCGCAGGACGGCCTGGCCATCCACGATCTCAAGCCCCGACGGTACGTCCGCCCGGCCGACGACAACCACCCCGGCAAGTCCGGACCCGGCCAGGGCGAAGGCCAGCCGTCCCCCGGCCTGGGCGTCGAAGACGGTCCCGGTCAGGGGGGAGATTGCGGCCACGATGGACCGGCCGCACAAGGGGACGGTGGTTCCGGACAGGGGGCCGCCAAAAAGGCACAGGGGCATGTCCGGGTGGTCGAAGGGCAGGTTGGCGTAGGGCAAAAGCTCCATGACCGCACGCCCCCGGCCGCCGGGAAAGCCCGATGCGCAGGGATTGGCGGTGCGCTCCGGGTGCGCGGTGGCGGCGTCGAGGCGGACGCGCAGGATGTCGCCGGGGGATACGCTCATGGCCCATCCTGGGTACCAGAGCGGTCCGCTCCCGGCAATCCCGGCAAAAAAACCTCCCGGCTGTGTTTTTTTCCTAAACCTTGGCCCGTCCTGGCCGATAAGAGATGCCAAGAGGCTCTTGCCCAAGGAATCGGCCATGTATATCGACACCCTTTCCCTGTCCTTCGGGACCAATACGCTTTTGAGCGGCACGACCGGGAGTTCCGGCACGTCCTCGAAACGCGGCGCGACCCTGGCCGTGTCCCAGACCTCCATCGGCCGGGAGGAGATCGAGACCTTCGCCGCCGAGATACGGCGGCGGGCCGATCTGGGCGTGTCCACGACGGATGCGGACCAGACCGGGGACGCCGGGACCGGTGAGGCCGCAGACTCCAAGGGCGCGGCCCTGGCCGCCTCCCTGGCCGACGCCGTGGATTTCATCCGCGAAGAGTACGGGTCCGACGCGGCCACGGCCACCATGGGGCTGGTGCTGCAAAACGTGGGCGACGGGGCCCTGACCGAGGAGAATTTGAGCAACGGGCTGGTGGCGGCCCTGAAGTTCATCGACAAAAACCTCGGCACGGCGGCGGGCGACCGGGTCATCTCGAAGTTCAACGGCTCGCTCAACGACTCCATGAACCGCTATTTCGAAAACGGCCACGAGGAACTGTTTGTCGCCGTGGAAAACGGCGTGGCCTCCACGGGGGCCGCCGCCTCGACCGCGCTCACGCTGGAGACGGTCGCGGACAGCGACGACGAGGACAGCCAGAGCGCCGAAGACGGCATCCTGGCCATGCTCAAGGAAATCTCCATCCAGCGCGACGCCGAGAACGCCTCGGCGGGCGGGGACGCCACCATGGCCGATCCCTACGCGGCCTACACGGCCACCTCGCTTCAGACCTCCGGGATGCTTCTCAACACCACCATCTAGGCCCATGCCGTTCACGGGACGCGGCCGTCTTGCGGCGTCTGCGTCTTTGCCCTTTTCCCGCCTGCTTCCTGACACGGCAATGTAGTATTTCTTCTCAATATACGGCAGCGGCGTCTTTTCAAGGGGGCGGCGTTGGTGCGGCGTTTTGACGCGAAGAGTTTTCTTTGTCGGCCAGACTTCAAAAAGGGGGTTGTGCAACAGGGGTTGCACCATGGCCATGTTCCTTTCACTTTGGTGTGCAGGTGTGCAAAATCCGCTTTACATCGGGAAATATCGTTTTCGACCCTAAACGGATGGCCATGAACGCCGATACGAATGGCGGGGAGAAAACGCGGCGCGTCCCGGAACGGCAGGGGCGATCCTCCGGCCCGGGACGCAACGCGCGAAAAGCCACCCAGGGAGCACGACCATGACCCACCCCGCCCACGCCGTCCGATTGCCGCAGTACGCCGTCCCGCCCGGGCCGCAGCCCGAACCGGGATTTTCCAACGTCCTGGTGGTGGCCGAAACCGAAGGCCATGGCCGCGTGGACCGGGAGTTCCTGAAAAAGGCCCGCATCTTTTCGCCCCGGGTGGTCTATTCCGCCAAACAGGCCATGGAGGCGCTCTCCCGGCACGGCGCGGACCTTCTCCTGTGCGACGGCCGCCTCACGGACGCCACGGGCCTTGAGTTTGTGGCCGCCATCAAGGCGCATCCCCGCCTGAAGCTCCTCCCGATCATCATGCTCAGCCTGGAGAATAGCCGGGAAGCGGTCATCGAGGCCGCGCGGCTTGGGGTGTGCGGCTACCTGCTGCGTCCCTATTCCCAGGCCGCCTTTTCCAGATACCTGGCCCTGGCCCGGGCCATGCGCGAATTCACCCTGGACGCCGCGGCCGGGATGGCCCAGGCCGCCCGGGAGGTTTTGTCCGGCCGCGCCGACGGCCAGGATGCCGGGATCATCCCCGTGCCGCCCCTGCCGACCGTCGGGGCGGGGGGCGCTGCCGCCCTTTCACCCGAGGAGGCCCCGCGATTCTACCGGCTGGGACTGCGGCGGCTGGCGGCCGAGGACTACGAAGCGGCGGCCCAGGCCTTTTCCCGGGCCACGACGGTCAACGCCCTGTACGTGGAGGCCCACCTGGGGCTGGCCGAGACCTACCGGGCCAGGGGCGACGCGCGGCGCTACCGCGAGGCCATGAAGCGGGCGGCGGACGCCTGCGTCCGGGCCCGGCGCTTCGAGGCCTTGCGCGACCAGTTCGCCCGCATGCTGCAGGCGGATGCCGAGGGGTTCAATCCCTTTTTCGCCCTGGGCAACGAGAATCTGCGCTCCCGGGACTACCAGGGGGCCGTGGCCAGCTACCGCGACGCCCTGTCGCTTGATCCGGACAAGGGGGACATCTTCCTGCAACTCGGCAAGGCCTACCACTTCCTGCGCCGCAAGGATCTGGCGGTCAAGGCCGTGAGCCGGGGGATGGAGCTTGGCGGGGAGTCGTCCGAGGCCAAGGCCCTGCTTTTCCGGCTCACGGGCCGCGATCCCGACGCCGTGGAGGCCCTGGGACGGGAAGATGATGCGGGCGTGGCCCTGCCGTGGGCCCTGCGCGTGGCCTGCCGGGTGGCCGGACTGGTCACCGAGGGCCTGTACAAACTGCGTCGCCAGGCGGCCTGAGCCGCAATCCTCCACGGGTTGCGCGGCGGCTTCATTCCGGACGGAGCCGGGACGGGGCGCCCCTGGGGACGGCCGTGTCCGGGCGACATGCCCCGGGTCCGCCCCAACATTGACTTTTGCCCTGTCCGCGCTCAAATTGGCTCCATGGGGCGCGAACATACGACCTTTCGCGCGCGCCGCGCGCCGCATGGCCTTTCCCGGGGCGCGGCCGTGTTGTTGCCCCTGGCGGCCGTCCTCGTTTGTGCGTTTTTCCCGGCCTTCTCCCGCGCCGCGGAAATGTCCCCCGACCAGAAGATCCTGCACGTCTTAAACCGCCTGACCTACGGGCCGGCCCCCGGCGACGTGGAGCGCGTGCGGGGCATGGGGGTGGCGGCCTTCATCGCCGAGCAGCTCGAACCGGACGCCATTCCCCAATCCAGGGAGCTTGCGGCCCGCCTGGAGGCCCTGCCCACCACGCGCCTTGGCACGGTGGAGCTTTTCCGGGAATACGGCCCCACCCCGGACAAGTCCGGGGGGCTTGGCCCCAGCCAGGTCTTGGCCGCCCGGGACCGGGCCGGGATCGTGACCCGGGAGGCGGCCGACGCCAGGCTGTTGCGGGCGGTGGCCGATCCCGCCCAACTGCGCGAACTCCTGGTGGATTTCTGGTACAACCACTTCAACGTGGACGCGGGCAAGGGGCTGGCCCGGCTTTGGGCCGGAGCCTATGAGCGCGAGGCCATCCGGCCCTACGTGCTGGGGCGTTTTCTGGATCTTTTGGCGGCCACGGCCATGCATCCGGCCATGCTCATCGCCCTGGAGAACTGGCGCAACGTGGCCCCGCGCGGGGAGGCGGCCGCATCGGCGTCGGCCGAACCCGCCGCCCCGGGGCCGCAAAACGGGGACGACCGGCCGGACGAAACCCCGGCCCCGACCGAAAACGACGCCCAGGGCATCGACACGACCTATGCCGCAACGCTTCTGGCCGCGCATACCCTGGGCGACGCCACGGCCTTTTCCGCCGCCGACGTGACGGCCCTGGCCCGGGTGTTTACGGGCTGGCGCATCGGCGCGCCGCGTTCGGAGACGGATAAAAACGGGTTTGTCTTCGATCAGAAGGCCCATGACCCCACGGACAAGGCCTTTCTGGGCGCGACCATCCAGGGCGGCGGCATGGCCGAGGGCGCGGCGGCGCTGCGGTTTCTGGCCGAGCATCCGGCCACGGCAGGGCACGTCTGCCGTCGGCTGGCCGCCTATTTTCTGGCCGGGGAACCCTCGCCCGGGCTGGTGAAACGGTTGTCTGCGGTTTTTTTGCAGTCCGGGGGCGAGATACGGGCGGTTTTGACCACGCTTTTTTCCGATGCCGAGTTTTTCGACGAAAAGCGGCGTCTGGCCGGATTCAAGTCCCCCCTGCGCCATGTGGTCTCGGCCGTCCGGGCCACGGGGGCCATACCGGACGCCCCCACCCCCCTGGCCGGGGTTCTGGGCCGCCTGGGGATGCCCCTGTACCATTGCCCGGACCCGGCGGGCTACGCCCTGGCCCCGGCGGGCGCGCCCACAGCCCGGGACATGGCCGCCCGGGTGTCCTTCGCCGCCGATCTGGCCTCGGGGCGGCTGCCCCTGTGGGACGAGCTTCCCAAGGGCCTGGCGCCCCAGGCTCTTCTGGCCGCCCTGGGTCGGGTCCAGACCGCCCAGGCTGCCCAGGCTGCCCAGGCTGCGGAGACGCCCGGGATGAAATCGTCCGGAAAGGCGAAATCCGCCGGGAAACGGGCCGCGCATGCCGCATCCGCCCGCGCCACGGGCCGGAATGAACCCGTGATCGACGCGGCGGCCATCCTTTGCGGGCCGGATTTCGTGAGGTACTGAGGCCATGCTGCGGACATGTCCAACCCGGATGGGGCGCGTCGCATGAACCGTCGCCGTTTTCTCCACGCCCTGGCGGGCCGTAACCGAAACCGCCGTCTTCCAGAACATCATCTGCTACACCTGACCCC
>NZ_JAZHDB010000045.1:0-6594 GCF_036584575.1 Desulfolutivibrio sp. | reverse complement strand
TCCCTCCCCCTTCAGGTTTCGGGAAACCGTCTTCGGGGAGCAACCCATGTCCCCGAAACGGCAAGCGCCCAGGTGAAGACGGCCCTTCTTCTGGCAGGGCTCTCTTCCGACGAACCCACTACCGTCATTGAACCTCTCGCCGCAAGGGACCACACCGAACGGATCTCCTACGCCAGGGGGAGTCGGCCGGTTTTGACGAAGTCTTCGACCAGTCCGAACACCAGTTCGTTACCCCGGAAGGTGGCGGCCTGGATGGCGGTACGCCGGGCGGGCAGTTCGTTTTCGAAATTCTGGATCATGGCCGCATCCAGGTTTTTCATGTCCAGGTAGCGGCCATAGCCGAGCTTTTCCAGGTAGGCGGCGTTGATGTGTTGTTCCACGGCCCCGCCCACGGGCAGGGAGATGACGGGTTTGCCGTAGTAGAGGGCCTCGGAGATCAGGTTGTGGCTGCCGCCGCAGATGACGTAGGCGCAGGTCGACAGATCAGCCAGAAGCCCCTCTTCGGAATAGCCCCGGAAGGTCAGGTTCCCGTCCACGCGGTCCACCTTGTAGCCGTAGACCCGGCATTCCCGGGGCAGGGTTTTGAGAAACGGCACGAAGGCGTCGCAGATGGAGCAGCTTTGGTAGACCAGGATGTGGTCGCCGCCCGAGGGCGTGTGGCGGAACACGCTGTCGCGCAGAAGCGGCGGCGCAATGCGGGCGCGAAGGCCCGGTTTGACCGGCGGCTGGTAGAAGGAGATGGAAAGGTAGTCCGTGCAGTTGCTGAAAAGCAGGCGGATGGAGGCCAGGATGCCGTAATAATCCAGGCGTATGCTGGCCGGGATGTCGTGGACGCAGGAAGAGATGACGTGTTGGTGGTCCAGCGACAGGCAGGGGACGTTCGCCCTTTTGGCCGCGATGGGCACGAAATATTCGTAGTCGGAGATGGCCGCGTCGGGCTTGAACTCGTCGATAAGCCGCGCCAGGCGGTCCAGCTCCCGGCCGCGCCGGGCGAAGGTGCGCGCGGCCAGCCCCAGGGTGGCCAGGGTGTCCACCTTGTAGTTTTTGTAGCGGGTGCCGGGGTTGGCGAAGCGCTCCACGCGCCATTCGCGGGAGAGCAGCCCGGCCCCTTCCTCGCTTGAGACGAACAGGAATTCGTGGTGCGGCAGATGCCGGGCGAGGACCGTGGCCCGGATGGCGTGGCCGTGCTGGGAGCCGTGCACCCCGTAGAGGATTTTGGCCATGTGGTCTCCTTGGCGTGGCGTGAAAACGGCGTGGCGCACGTCGCGCGCCGCGAGGGCAGGCCTACCGGGAAACGGGCGCAAGGGCAACCGGCCCGGCGGCCGTCCCCGGGCCGGCGACACCCCTTGCCTTTGTTGCCGCTGTCCTGGTATTTTCAGAAAGCGTGACCCTTATTGCGGCGGGATCGCGCGGCAAAAGGCGGCGGAAACATGGACACCACCCCCATCGGCGAATTGGTGCGTCTGGCCCGGTCTGGCCAGGCGCGCGCATGGCGGACCCTGGCCGAGCGGTTCTATCCGTCGGTCCTTGGCATCGCCCGGCGCAGGCTCTCCGGAAGTCCCTTGGCCGAGGACGCCGTGCAGGAGGCCTTTCTGGCCGCGTTTTGCGCCCTTGGCTCACTGCGCGAACCCGAATCCTTCCCGGCCTGGATGGCGGCCATCGTACGCAACCAGTGTACGCGGCTGGCGCTCGGCCAGCATCCCGCCCAATCCCTCGAAGACGTCAGCCAGGACGAGGCCTTTCCCCTGGCCGAAACCGGCGACCCCGCCCAGGGGCTCCACGAGGCCAGACTCCGGGCTGCCTTCGACGCGGCCCTGGAGGCCCTGCCCGGGCATCTGCGGGAGGTCGCCCGGCGGCATTACGGCCAGGGCCAAACCAGCGGGGACATCGCCTCGGCCCTGGGGCTTGGCGAGGGCACGGTGAAAAAGCGGCTGCACGCCGCCCGGGAGATTTTGCGGGAGAAGATGCTGCCCTACGGCGGGGCGGGCATCTTGCGCGTGGGCTACATGCCCATCACCGACCATCTGCTGCCCATGGCCGCCCAGGAGCTTTTTCGGGACCGGCCCTTGCCCGTGGCCCCGCGCCGCTATCTCTCCTGGCAGGCCCTGACTGCCGACCTGCGCCAGGGGCGGGTGGACGCGGCCTTCATCATGGCCCCTCTGGCCATGCGCCTGGCCGCCATGGGCGCCGATCTGGCCCATGTCATGGACGCCCACCACGACGGCAGCTCCCTGTCCGTCTCCGCCGAGGGGCCCATGCGCCGCCTGGGCCTGCCCGCACCCTACAGCACCCATCAGGTGCTCCTCGACCACCTGGCCGCCGCCCGTCCCGAACTGGCCGACCTGAGCCTGTCAGTCATCAGCCCGTCCTACGCCATCTCCTCCATGCGGGCCAAAAAGATCGACGCCTTTTTTTGCGCCGAGCCCTGGGGGGCCAAGTGCGTTCAGGAAAAGCTCGGCCGGACCATGCTTTTCTCCAAGGACATCCTGCCCGGGCACACCTGCTGCATCCTGGCCGTGCGCCGGGATTTCGCCAGCCGCCACGGCGAGGTGGTCCGGAAGTACGTACGCACCTTGCTGGCCGCCCGGGACAGGGTTCGTGACGATCCCGGCCTGGGGGCCGGAATCCTGGCCGCCTGCACCGGCGTGGCCCGGGATGTGGCCCATTCGGTCCTGTCCGGGCGGCTGGTCACCTTCGACGACCTGCGGCCCCGCCCGGAACGCATGGCCGTGTTTTTGCCCATGATGCGCCACGCCGTGGGCGGCGCGGCCGCAGCCCCGCCCTTCGACTTGGCCCGGTTCGTCTGCCCGGATTTCGTCTGAGCCTTCCTAGCGCACAACGCGGCGCCGCACGGCCCCTTTTGTAAAAATTCTTTTCCCCAGGCGGTAACTTTTCGTCCCGGGAAACGCTCTTTCCTGGAAAGGGCGGCACACATGCGGCACGCCGGTTCCTTTCCCCACGCGCCCGGGGCTGCATGACGAGCACATTTTTAACGGAGGAAACGCAATATGCACCGAAACGAATGGATTCCCACCGTCTGTTACCAGTGCAAGGCGGAGTGCGCCATTTTAGCCCGCGTCGAGGACGGCGTGGTCAAGGAGGTCAAGGGCAATCCCCTGGCCAGGGGCAAGATGTGCGTCAAGGGCATGGCCGGCATCACCACCCTGTATTCCTCGGAACGCCTCAAATATCCGCTCAAGCGGGTGGGCGAGCGCGGAGAGGGCAAGTTTGAGCGCATTACCTGGGACGAGGCCATGGACATCATGGAAAAAAAGCTGCGGGAGCTGCGGGAGCGCGGCGAGGCCCACACGTTCACCTATTCCATGTTCCCCCACTCCACCAGCGACCCCAAGTGGCGCTTCGTCAACGCTGCGGGCGGCTTCATCTCCACCGGCCTGCCGCACTGCGACTCGGGCAAGATCATGGCCCATCTGCACACCTTCGGCTGCTTCCCCAACCACCACATCGCGCCCATGTATTATACCGTGCCCAAGGGCGGACTCATGATCCTCTCGGGCAGGCATCCCTTCGGCTGCCTGGACGACGCCTGCGTGCCCCGGGACATCCTGGGGGCCAAGGATCGCGGGGCGAAGCTTGTGGTCATCGACCCCCTCTTTCGCACCGAGGCCTCCAAGGCCGACTGGTGGATCCCCATCAAGCCCGGCGGCGACGCGGCTCTGTTTTTGGGCGTGTGCCACTACCTGCTGACCAACGACCTCTACGACAAGGCCTTTTGCGACAAGTGGGTGCGGCCCGGGGACATGGAAAAGCTTTTGGAGTTCATCAAGGACAAGACCCCGGAGAACATGAGCCGCATCTGCGAGGTTCCGGCCGCAGACATCGTCAGGCTGGCCAAGATGTGCGCCGAGGCCAAAAGCGTGTGCATCGACGCTTTTAAGTCCATCATGTACGGCAACGCCATGGACTGGGGGCATGTCTGGAGCATCCTTTTGGTCATCACCGGCAACCTGGACAACCCCGGCGGGCAGCCCCTGCCCGAGATCGCGCCCATGGCCCCGGTCACGCCCGTGCCCCCGGCCCCCAACCTCAAGGAACTGGGCTATCACCGCACCGGCCCGGACAAGGACAGGTTCGACCACTACAACTTCATCCTCGAACCCACCTGGTACGCGGCCCAGGCCGTGAAGGATGGAACCCTCAAGGTCTTTTTCGCCTCGGAGTGCAATCCGGCCCTGTCGGAGATGGGGTCCGGGGAATGGCGCAAGGCCATGACCATGCGCGACGAAAAGGGCGACTACAAGCTGGAGCTGTTCGTGGTCACGGAGATCATGCCTTCGGAGACCATGAAGTGGGCGGATCTGGTTTTGCCGGACCAGACCAACTTCGAGCGCTGGGAGCTTTTGTACATGCCCTGGTGGTACAACTACGGGCATACGGCGGCCCTGTGCCGCCCGGTCATCGAGCCCCTGGGCGAGACCCGGCACGCCAACCGGGTGATGATCGAGCTCGGCAAGCGCATGTTCCCGGAATACTTCGCCTTCAAGGACGACGTGGAATACTACGACATCGAGCTTTCGGGCGTAGGCATGTCCATGCAAAAGCTCCTGGAGAACGGCGGCCTGTGGTCCCCGGGCACGGCGGGCTTTCGCAAGTATGAGGACGCCGGGAAGTTCAACACCGCAAGCGGCAAGATCGAACTGGAATGGAAGATGTATGCCGATATCGGGCAGCAGTGGCCGAGTCCCGAACTGCCGCTGGAGTTTCGCCGGGGCGAGAAGGAGTTCCCCTTCATCCTGGTGAACTTCCGCACCATCTTCTTAAACAACACCGGGGCCTGGTCCCAGAATAACGCCCAACTGCGCGACCCGGTCTCGGGCCTGGACGCCAATCCCGTGGTCATAAATCCCATCGACGCCACGCGGCTTGGCATCGCCGAGGGCGACATGGTCACCGTGGCCTCGTCTACAGGCCAGGTCCGGCTGCCCGTGGCCCTGTCGCAGCGCATAAAGCCCGGCTGCGCCGGGCTGATCCACGGCTTCGGGCAGACCATGGGCAAGGTGGCGTCGCGGGGGAACTGGGCCGGAGACAACGAACTGATCGCCGACGCCGGATCGCACCTGGACGAGCAGGACCTGCGCGGCGGCGAAGCCCACGTGGCCACCCGCGTGAACATCCACAAGTAGGGGGAAACACGCCATGAAACAGCTCAGCATCATGGTCGATCTCGACCGCTGCATCGGCTGCAAGACCTGCATCGTCGCCTGCCGCAACCATCACGGCCTGGTGGACCACGAAAACGCCATGCCCGGGGAGATGAGCCATTACATCCGGGTGGAAAACGAACTCACGGGAACCTATCCCGATCTGGCCGAGGACTTCTGGGTGGTCATGTGCCAGCACTGCAAGAAGCCGCCGTGCATCAAGGCCTGTCCCTCCGGGGCCATCGCCAAGGACGTCCAGACCGGCATCGTGCGCATCGACAAGGCGGCCTGCACCGGCGCGAAAAAGTGTCTGGCCAAGTGTCCCTACGACGTCATCCAGTTCGACGCTACGGGCAATTTCGCCCACAAGTGCGACCTGTGCTACGACCGGGTGATCCACGGTCTGGAGCCGGTGTGCGTGGAGGTCTGTCTGGCCGACGCCTTGCGCTTCGGCGAGAAGGAAATCCTGCTCATGCAGGCCGAGGCCGAGGGCAAGGCGCTGATCAAAAAGCGCAGCACCCAGTCCATCCTGTATGTGAAAAGCCCCAAGCGGTAGTGTGGCGTTCACAAAAAACACGTCTGTTTTTTGTGAATAAAAATCATAAATTCAGTGTGTTGCTGCTTGTTTGGTCATAACGGGAAGTGCCGAGCGCAACACGGGGAAAATCGGCGGCGGGTCGGGCGGACCGTGAGGGGTTCGCCCGGCCGCGCCATGCGCGCAATCGGCGGGAACAGTCCGGGGGACAGCCCATGATCCAGATACGCCTCAAGCCGCCGTGCCGCAGGGAATTTCGTAAAGACGTCTACGGGCCGGGGGTCATCTCCCTGTCGCGGTTGATCTGGGGATCGGCCGGGGCGGGGCTTTTTTTGTTTCTGACGGCGCTGGTGTCCGAGGCCTGCCAGGTGGGGGTGCTCTATCCGCCCCTGGCGGCCACCTGTTTCATCAGCGCGGCCTGCGCCTACCTGCGGGTGGCCCGGCCCCGGCAGGTCATCGCCGGACATTTCGTGTCCACCGTGGGCGGGCTTGCCGCTGTCTTTGCGGTGAATTGGGCGGTGTCCGACCCGGCCCTGGCCCTGCCGCTGACGCTCGGGCTGGCCGTGGCCCTGGCGGCGGCGCTTATGCAGATTTTCGACGCCGACCATCCCCCGGCAGCGGCCACGGCGGTCATCCCGGCCATTTTGCCGCTGCCCGCCGACACGCTGGTTATGCCCGTGCATATGGCCTGGGGGGCGGTTTTGGTGGTGATGTTTTCCCTGGCCTGGAACCGGGTGTGGTTCGAGTTTCCGGCCCCGGAGGAGGGGGCGTGCCGGACCCGGCGGCTTTGCCTGGAGCGGATCGAACTGGCCGGGCTTGGCCTGTGCGCGGCGGCGTTTATGCTCATGGCCCTGCGGCCGGTGTCCGCGCTGTGCTACCGGGCCGGGATGTGGGTGA
>NZ_JAZHDB010000044.1:0-6594 GCF_036584575.1 Desulfolutivibrio sp. | reverse complement strand
CTTTGGAGGCCCTGAGCGGCAGCACGTCGAGGTACTGGCCAAAGGAGACCACCACATTCACGGCCTGCTCGTTGTGCTGAAGCAGTTGGCAGGCTGTTGTTTCGGGGGCGGGCGTTTCAAGGTAGATGTCCACCAGGCCGGGGGGCGGGGCGGCGGTGACCACGGCGGCCGTCAGGTCGATGTCGGCGATGGTGTGGGGGTTGGCGGGCAACAGGATCTCCCGTCCGGAGGCGTGGCGGATGGCCCAGATCTCCTGCCCGGGCAGATCCAGGATGTCGCGGATGACCCCCAGGTCCGGGTGCGGGGTGTCCGGGGCCAGCACCCGGCAGCCGATGAGCTGATGGCGGTAGACTTCGTCTGCGGCCAGGGCGGGCAACTCCTGGGCGGGCACGGACAGGAGGCAGCCGCGCAGGGCCTCGGCGGCGTCCCGGTCGGGAACGTCCGTAAAGGCCACCAGGAGCCGGTCGGCATGGACGCGCAGGGCGGCCACGGTGCGGCGTGCGGGTTTTCCGTGTCGCCCCTCGGGCGGCGACAGGCGCAGGCTGCGGCCTTTGCGGAAAACGGACGGGGAGTCGGCGAACGATCTGACGACGAGCTCCCCCCTGATGCCGTGGGGCCGCAGGATTTCACCCACGACCACGTATGTGTCCGGTTTCGTGTTCATGGTTGAGGCCGGGCCGTCTGGGCCGCCCACGTCCTTTTATTCGAGAATTTCCAGGACGGAGCGTTTTTTGGCCTTGGTGGAGGCCGCGCCGAGGATGGTGCGCATGGCCCGGGCCGTGCGGCCCTGTTTCCCGATGACCTTGCCCAGATCCTCTTTGGCCACCTTGAGTTCGATGACCGAGGTCTGTTCGCCTTCGACCTCGGCGACCTGCACCTGGTCGGGGTTGTCGACCAGCGACTTGGCCACGTATTCGATCAAGTCCTTGAGCATAGATGCCTCCCGCGTATACTGACCACATGCCGAGGCATGGAACCGGCCGATCCTTCCGGACGTGCCCGGATGGCGCAGGCCGTCTCCCCGTTCCTGCCTCGCGGGTTCCTGCAACTCCCTCAAAAAAAGCGGCGCAGCCCGCCGCGAGAACGGCTAGCTTCCGGCTTTTTTCAGCAGGGCCTTGACCGTGTCCGAGGGCTTGGCCCCACGATCGGTCCAGTGCTTGACCTTCTCCAGGTCCACTTTGAGTTCGGCCGGGTCAACCATGGGATTGTAGTACCCCAGGTATTCCAGGGCGCGGCCGTCGCGGCGGGTGGCGCTGTCCAGGGCGACGATGCGGTAGAACGGACGTTTCTTGGACCCCATGCGGGTCAGACGGATTTTCATGGCCATGGTGCGATTCCCCTTTTTTGGCAATCAGGTTGCGTTGTCGTTATGGATGCGGCGGGAGCGCCCGCCATTCCCGCGCGGGCGGGATTACCGTTTTTTCCGTTTCTGCTTTTTGCGTTTGGAGGCGCTGGTGGACTTGCCCGGGGTCCGCGCGAAACGCGGATCCTGGGACTGGGCCTCGTCGCCCCCGACTCCCGGCATGCCGCCGGGAAGTCCGGGCATGCCGCCGGGCATCCGGGGCATCTTGGGCATCTTGCCCGGGGAGGGCATCTTGCCGCCTCCGCCCATCATGCGCTTCATCATCTTTTGCATCTGGGCGAAATTTTTTAAAAGCTGCGTCACGTCCAAAACCGTGGTCCCCGAGCCCTTGGCGATGCGTTCGCGGCGGCTGGGATTTATGATTTTGGGGTTTTCCCGCTCCTTTTTGGTCATGGAGCCGAGGATGGCCTCCACCCGGGCCATTTCCTTTTCGGGCACCTGCACTTCGCCAAGCTTCTGGCGCACCTGGGACATGCCGGGGATGAGCTTGAGGATGCCTTCCAGGGAGCCGAGCTTGCGCACGCGGCGCATCTGGGTGCGGAAATCCTCCAGGTTGAATTCGGCCTTGCGGAGTTTTTTCTCCATGGCCGCAGCTTCATCGGCATTGATGTCGGTCTGGGCCTTCTCGATGAGGGTGAGGATGTCGCCCATGCCCAGGATGCGCGAGGCGGCCCGGTCGGGGTGGAAGATCTCCAGGTCCGAGAGCTTCTCGCCCATGCCCACGAATTTGATGGGCTTGCCGGTGACGCCCTTGATGGACAGGGCCGCGCCGCCGCGCGCGTCGCCGTCCATCTTGGTGAGCACGATGCCGGTGATGTCCAGGCGGTCGTTGAAACTCCCCGCCACGGTGACCGCGTCCTGGCCGGTCATGGAGTCGGCCACGAACAGGATCTCGGCCGGGGAGGCCTTGGCCTTGATGGACGCCAGCTCCTCCATGAGGGCCTCGTCCACATGCAGGCGTCCGGCGGTGTCGAAGATGACCACATCGAAGCCGTTTTTCTCAGCCTCGGCCAGGGCCGCCAGGCAGATGTCCACGGGGGTCTGGCCGGTCTGGGACGGGTGGACGGCCACGTCGATCTGGGCCCCGAGTTTGGTGAGCTGCTCGATGGCCGCCGGGCGGTAGACGTCGGCCGGGACCAGATAGGGCTTTTTCTTGAGCTCGCGGCGCAGGCGCAGGGCCAGCTTGGCCGAGGTGGTGGTCTTGCCCGAGCCCTGCAGGCCGACCATCATGATGGCCGTGGGCCGGGCCTTGAGATCGAGCTCGGCGGCCTGTCCGCCCAAAAGCTCGATGAGCTCGTCGTGGACGATCTTGACCACCTGCTGGCCCGGGGTGAGGCTTTTCAGGACGTCCTGGCCCATGGCCCGTTCGCGGACGCGCTCCACGAAGTCCTTGACCACCTTGAAGTTGACGTCGGCCTCAAGGAGCGCCAGACGCACCTCGCGCAGGGCGTCCTGGACGTTTTCCTCGGTCAGGCGGGCGTGGCCCCGGATTTTTTTGAAAACCCCTTCCAGGCGGTCTGTCAGGCTGTCGAACATGTGGCTCCCGCGTGCGGCGTTCGGCACGGCAAAATGGCACGACGAAAAGGAAAGCCTTTCCACTTATCCATGTGGAGGCAATCCGTCAAGAGGCACGCCGCAGGGCGCACCGCGACATTCGGCGGAGGCGGCGGCCTGCGCGGCGGGTGTTTCCAGGGCGTCCGGCCGTCTGGCCCGCACCGGGCAACGTCGTCCGACGGCGTCTCACGCCGCCGGGGGCGGCGTCAGAAGGCGCTTCGGGCCTTGGCCAAGCCCTCCTCGGCCCGCAGGATGATCGCCTCGTCCACGCAAAAGGCCAGCCGGAAATAGCCCGGCAGGCCGAAGCCCCGGCCCGGGACGGCCAGCACCCGGTGCTCGGCGAGCTTGGACACGAAGGCCACCTCGTCGGGGATGGGGGATTTGGGGAAGAAATAAAACGCCCCCCGGGGCATGAAAAATTCGTAGCCGGTTCGGGACAGCACCCCGGCCATGGCGTCGCGCCGCCTGGCGTAGATCGAGGTGTCCACCTGGGCGTCGAGGGCCCCCAGCACCACGGCCTGGCCGATGGCCGGGGCGTTGACGAAGCCCATGATCCGGTTGGCGAAGACAAGGCCGCCCACCAGCTTCTCCCGCTGCGGCATGTCCGGGGACACGGCCACGAAGCCCACCCGTTCCCCGGCCAGGGACAGGTTTTTGGAAAAGGAGCTGACCACCAGGGAATAGGGATAGGCGGGCAGGACCGGGGGGACGGCGTGGCCGTCGAAGGTCAGGAAACGGTAGGGCTCGTCGGCCACCAGAAAGATGGGGCGTTCCCGGCCCTTGGACAGCTCGGTCAGGGCGGCGGCCAGGGCGGCGATGTCTTGGGCCGGATAGATCTGGCCGGTGGGGTTGTTGGGGGAGTTTATGAGCACGACCCGGGTCTTGTCCGTGACGGCGGCGGCGATGGCCGCCACGTCCAGGCCGAAATCCCCGGCCCGGGAGGGCACGGGCGTGAGCACCCCGCCGGAATTGGACACGTAAAAGCCGTATTCCACGAAATAGGGCGACGGGCAGATGACCTCGTCGCCGGGTTCGAGCACGGCCCGGAAAAAGATGTTGAGCCCGCCCGCCGCGCCGCAGGTGACCACCAGGTCGCCGGGGGAGACCGGCGTTTCCTGCTGGCGGCTGACGTATCCGGCCAGGGCCGCGCGTACGGCGGGATAGCCGGGGTTGGGCATGTAGCCGAAGGCGAAGGGCCGGTCGGCGGCGGCCGCGATCTCGGCCAGCCGTTTGCCCACGGCGGCCGGAGGCGGCAGATCGGGGTTTCCCAGGGAGAAATCGCAGACCGCGTCCTCCCCGTATTTTTTCTTCAACTCAAGGCCCAGTTCGAAGATCGTCCGAATCCAGGCCCCGCCCGCCAGAAAGCCTTCCATCTCCCGAGTTAACAACCGCACAGCCCGCTCCTTTTTGTTGCGAAAATGCATCCCGTTTGCGTTCTTCCCGCCACATATCACCAATCCGGCCCGCATGAAAGGCCCGAAAGGAAATCCAAATGTCCGGAAAATGGGCCTGTATTGAGTCCAACATCCTGTTTTTATACGGTTTTCAAAATACATTTTTCCGTCTCGCCACGGGCGGACAAATAGGCTATGGTCTTACGCCTTCGGTGAAAGGCGCTTTCCCTCACCCCACGTCAACCCCCATGGACTTCATGATTCCTCTGAGCAAACCGGAAATCCTGGCCCCGGCCGGCGACCCGTCCTCGTTTCTGGCCGCGTTGGCCGCTGGCGCCGACGCCGTCTACTGCGGACTCAAGCATTTTTCCGCGCGCATGTTGGCGCGCAACTTTTCCGTCGGCGAACTGGGCCGGTTGGCCGACCTGGCCCGGCAGAAGGGGCGGCGCACCTATGTCGCCGTCAATGTCCTGGTCAAGCCCGACGAGATCGACAAGGCCGGACGCATGATCAAACGCCTTGTCGACCAGGTGTCCCCCGAGGGGCTTATCCTCCAGGATCCGGGCATGGCCGCCATCGCCCGGCAGGCCGGGTATGCGGGCGAACTGCACCTGTCCACTCTGGCCAACATGAGCCAGCCGTCGGGTATGGCCACGGCCGCCGCCCTGGGCTTTACCCGCGTGGTTGTGCCGCGCGAACTGTCCGTGGACGAGATCCGGGCCATGGCCGACGCCGCTTGTCCCGGCCAGACCATCGAGGTCTTCGTACACGGGGCGCTGTGCCACAACGTGTCAGGGCGCTGCTGGTGGAGCAGCTTTTTCGGCGGCAAAAGCGGGCTTCGCGGCCGTTGCGTGCAGCCGTGCCGCCGCATGTACGAGCACCGGGGGCAGCAGGGCCGCCTGTTCTCCTGTCTGGACTTGAGCCTGGACGTCCTGGCCAAGACCCTGCTCAGCATCCCGAGCCTTGCGGCCTGGAAGATCGAGGGCCGCAAAAAAGGCCCGCACTACGTGTTCCATACCGTGGCCGCCTATAAACTGTTGCGCGACGAGCCCGACGATCCGGCCTCCAAAAAGGCCGCCCTGGACTATCTGGAGCAGGCCCTGGGCCGCCCGGGCACCAACTACGGCTTTTTGCCCCAGCGCCCCAAAAATCCCGTGGACCACAGCGGCCGCACGGGCTCCGGGCTGGCCGCCGGGAAGCTCTCGCGCAGCGAACAGGGCGGCGGGTTTCATCTTTCGGCCCGCATCCCGCTTCTGGCCGGGGATTTGCTGCGGGTGGGGTTCGAGGACGAGGTCGGGCATCAGGTCATTCGCATCAGCCGCTCCGTGCCCAAGGGCGGCCGCTATTCCCTGCGCTTCGAGCCCGGGCAGCGTCCTGAATCCGGGTCGCCGGTGTTCCTCATCGACCGCCGGGCCCCGGCCCTGGCCCGCATCCTGGAGAATATGGAGGCCGAACTTGCGGTCATCCCCGAGCGCGAGGCCGCGCCCGCCGAGGTGGCCATCAAGCTTCCCAAGCCCTACCGCCCGGCCCGGCGGGTCGCGCCTGCCGCCGTGAGCGTGTGGCGGCATCCGGACCTGTCCAAGGAAAAGGGCGTGTTCGGGGTGTGGGTTTCCCTGTCCCGGGCCCACAATCTGCCGCTTGGCCGGGCCAAGTCCGTGTGGTGGTGGCTGCCGCCGGTGATCTGGCCCAACGAGGAGAGCGAATTCGCCGGGCTGGTGGAGCTTCTGCTGTCGCGCGGGGCCGAACGCTTCGTTTTGAACGCCCCATGGCAGCGCGGGCTTTTCCCCGCTACGTCCAAGGCCGTGCTGTGGGCCGGGCCGTTTTGCAACATCGCCAACCCCATGGCCCTGGCCGCCCTCAAATCCCTGGGCTTTTCCGGGGCCGTCATCTCGCCCGAGCTGTCCGGGGCGGACGTCCTGGCCCTGCCGGGCCAAAGCCCCCTGCCGCTTGGGCTGGTGGTGGACGGGGCCTGGCCGCTGGGCATCTCCCGGACCATCTCCCCGGAGATTCGAACCTGCATGCCGCTTGCCAGTCCCAAGGGCGAGGTGTGCTGGGCCGTACGCTACGACCAGAACTATTTCATCTATCCCAACTGGCGCGTGGATCTGTACGACCACCGCGACGAGCTGATCCGGGCCGGGTTCGAGCTGTTCGTGTCGCTTCGCGAACCGCTGCCCCGGGAGGTGCCCGCCCGGGAGCGGCAGGGACTGTTCAACTGGGACGCGGGGCTGTTGTAGAGAAGGCGCCACGGGGGGGAACTTTTTTGAAAAAAAGTTTCCCCCC
>NZ_JAZHDB010000043.1:0-6669 GCF_036584575.1 Desulfolutivibrio sp. | reverse complement strand
GTCAGCGACGTGGACGTGTTCACCCGGGAGGAATTCGCCCAAAAGACCCAGTGGTACTGGATGTTCACCACCGGCGCGGGCATGGCCCTGGTCATCGCCGCCGGTCTTGGGCTGGTCGTCGGCGGGGTGGTGGTGGCCCAGACCCTCTACGCCACGACCATGGACCATCTGCCGGAGTTCGGCACCTTGCGGGCCATGGGGGCCAAAAACGGCTACCTGTACAAGATCATCATGGCCCAGGCCGTGGCCGCCGCCGTGGTGGGCTACGTGCCGGGCATCGCGCTCAGCCACCTGCTGGTGCATCTGGCCGAGGCTGGCGGGGCCTCCATCCTTTTGACCTGGAAGATGTCCGTGGGGCTGTTCTTTCTGACCGTGACCATGTGCGTGGCCGCGGCCTTCGTCTCCATCAACCGGGTCACCCGCATCGACCCGGCCATGGTTTTCAAGGGGGCCTAAGGCATGGCCGACGCGACATCCCCCACGCCGCCCGCCTGCGCCGAAAACGGCCAGGCATTGGTGAGCGTGCGCGGCCTGACCAAGGAGTTCCGCACCGGCCACGTCACGGTCCCGGCCCTTCGCGGCGTGGACCTGGACGTACGGGCCGGGGAGGTGGCCCTGTTCATGGGGCCGTCGGGCAGCGGCAAGACCACGCTGTTGTCCATCCTGGGCTGCATCCTCTCCCCCACCTCGGGCAGCCTGCGCATCAAGGGCCGGGAGGCGGCCGGGTTGCCGGAAAAGGAACTGTCCGCCCTGCGCCTGTCCCATTTCGGGTTCATCTTCCAAAACTACAACCTCTTCCGCACCCTGACCGCCGCCGAAAACATCCAGGTGGCCCTGGACCTCAAGGGCATACGCGGCCAGGAGGCCCAGGACCGGGTGGCGGCGGCCCTGGAGGCCGTGGGCCTGGCGGACAAGGCCCCCATGCGGCCCGAGGACTTAAGCGGCGGTCAGAAGCAGCGGGTGGCCATCGCCCGGGCCCTGGCCGGGGAGCCGGAGATCATCCTGGCCGACGAGCCCACGGCGGCCCTGGACTCCGAGAACGGACGGCTGGTCATCGGACTTTTGCGGCAATTGGCCCTTAAGCGCGGCCGGGGGGTGGTCATCGTCACCCACGACCCGCGCATCCTGGAGTTTGCGGATCGCACCGTCTCCATTGAAGACGGACGCATCACCCAAGGCGGCGTAACGGCATGAGACCCTGTTGGAAACGATATGTACTGGTCCTGGCCGCGGTGGCGGCCCTGGCCACGGCGGCCCTGGCCGGAGTGGAGACGTCGTCCCCCACGGCGACGGATCCGGCCGCTTCCGGGCCGGGCGGCGGCGCACCCGGCGATCTGGCCTGGGTGGCCGCGCCAGGGCGGGTGGAGCCTGTGAGCGAGGAAATGCGCCTGGGCTTCGACATCGCGGGCAAGATCACCGAGGTGCTGGTGGAGGAAGGCGACACGGTGCGCCGCGAACAGGTGTTGGCCCGGCTGTGGGATGCCGATCTCAAGGCCGCCGTGGCCGCGGCCCAGGCCGCCCTGGCCGCCCGGGAGGCGGAGCTAGAAAAGATCCTGGCCGGGGCGCGCAGCATGGAGCGCAAGGAGGCCCAGGCGGCGCTGGCCGAGGCCGACACGGTCATGCGCCAGGCCCGGCTGGAGCACGAGCGGCGCGAAAAGCTTCTGGCCGGGGAGGTGCTGGCCAAGGAGGAGGCCGACCGGGCCGAGAAGGAATACCTGGTCTCCCGGCAGCGCGTGGAGGCCGCACGGCAACGCTTCCACCTGGTGGACGACCCGTCCCGGGCCGAGGACATCAAAAGGGCCTGGGCCCTGGCGGACGAGGCCCGGGCCACCCTGGACCGGTCCAAGGCCTACGCGGCCAAGGCCGAGATCCGCTCGCCCATCGACGGCGTGGTCCTGCGCAAGCACCGCCGGGCCGGAGAAATGGTGTCCGTATCCTTCGACACACCGGTGGTCACCGTGGGGGACATCGGGCGGCTGCGGGTGCGGGCCGACGTGGACGAAAAGGACATCGCCAAGGTGCGCGAGGGGCAACGGGCGTACATGGTGGCCGATGCCTACGGCGAACGCAAGTTCTGGGGCACGGTGTTCCGGGTGGCCAAGATTTTGGGACGCAAAAACGTGCGCACGGACGATCCGGCCGAAAAAAACGACACCCGCATCCTGGAGACGATCATCGACCTGGATCAGCCCGGGCTGCCCGTGGGGCTGCGCATGGATGTGTTCGTCATCGTGGAGGGGGACGCGGCCGGGGTGGATACGCCCCCGGGAATCTCCGAAAAGACGCCTTAGCGCCGCAATCGCTTTGCCGGTGATTTGCCTCCGCCGCCACGACGACACCGCAGCGCCGTGGCCAGAAACCCTGCGGCGCCCGGCCGCAAGGAAGCCCTGCCCCCTGAATTATTTGAAATTCTAATCGCAACGCTTCATCATCATTTGACTTTTCTATTTGCCGATACCACCTTCGGACAGGTATCCGAATCCATGTGACATTTGCGTGACGCCCCCGTAAGGCGGGCTGTCGTCCCCCTTTTCCCATTCCAGGAGGTGCCTGATGCCTGCAACGTCCCTTCGCCGTACCCTTGCCCTTTTCGCCGCCGCCCTGTGCCTGCTTGCGTCCCAGTCGGCCTTCGCCGCCGGTCTCGACGCCTTCAAGGGCCTGTCCGGAAACCTGGACATCGCCGGGGGCACGGCCCACATCCCGGTCATGAAGGACGCGGCCAAGGCCGTCATGGAGGCCAATCCGGCCGTGACCGTAACCATCGCCGCAGGCGGCTCGGGCGTGGGCGTGCAGAAGGCGGGCGAAGGGCTGGCGGCCATCGGCAACACCGGCCGGGCCCTGACGGACGAGGAAGTCGCCAAGTACGGGCTGGTCTCCTTTCCCTTCGCCATCGACGGCGTGGCCGTGGTCGTCAACCCCGAAAACGGCGTGGCCGCCCTGACCTCCCAGCAGGTCAAGGACATCTTCGCCGGGAAGATCGCCAACTGGAAGGACGTGAGCGGCGCGGACGCGGCCATCACCCTCTATACCCGGGACGAGGCCAGCGGCACCCGCGAGGTGTTCTGGGAAAAACTGCTCAAGAAGGGCGACGTGGCCGCCACGGCCAACGTGGTGGCCTCCAACGGGGCCATGAAGGTGGCCGTGGGCAAAGACAAAAACGGCATCGGCTACGTGAGCATCGGCCATCTGGACGCCACGGTGAAGGCCCCGGCCCTGGACGGCGTGGTTCCGGACCAGCAAAAGGCCTCAAACGGCGCCTACCCCGTCACCCGCAAGCTGTACATGAACACCAAGGGCCAGCCCACGGGCCTGGTCAAGGCCTTCATCGACTATATCCTCGGCCCCGACGGCAAGGCCTACATCATCGCCGCCGGATACATTCCGCTCAACTGATGCCTTCCCCCGGCCGCGCCCCAAGCGGCCCGAACACCCCCCGGCCCGGCCGCGCGCCCGGCCGGGGGCTCAGGCGCAGCGCACCATGAAGCCCACGCGGACGGCCGCAGGCGCATCCCCCGGTGCGGCGACGGCCAGTCCCCATGTTTTTCCGCCCGCCCGGCGCGCCCCCCGGGGCGAGGCCCTGGTGCGCTGGGCCTTCCAGGCCTCGGGGTTCGCGGCCCTTTTGGCCGTGGCCCTGGTGTTCGTCTTCCTGGCCGTCTTCACCCTGCCTATGTTCACCTCAGGGGGAATTTTCGCCGTGCTCTCGCCGGTCTGGAACCCCGTCCGGAACCAGTTCGGCATCCTGCCCATGGCCGCCGCCACCTTCGGCCTGTCGCTTTCGGCCTTCGCCCTGGCCTATCCCCTGGGCGTCGGGGTCTGCCTGTTTTTAAACGGCCTGGGGCCGCGCCCGGCGGCCGGGATGTTGCGGGCCGTGGTCCGGCTCATGACCGCCGTGCCCACGGTGGTCTACGGGTTCGTGGCCGCCGCGACCCTGGTTCCGGCCGTGCGCGGGGCCTTCGGCGGCTCCGGCTTCTCCTGGCTGTCGGCCATGCTGGTGCTGGCGCTTTTGATCCTGCCCACCGTGGTGCTCATCCTGGACGGCCAGATGGCCGCCGTGGCCGGGCGCACCCGGCTGACGGCGGCGGCCCTGGGCCTTGCTCAGGGCGCGACCCTGCTTTTCGTGGTCCTGCCGGGCTGCCGCCGGGGACTTTTCGCGGCCGCCGCCCTGGGGTTCGGCCGGGCCGCAGGCGACGCCCTGATTCCGTTGATGCTGGCCGGAAACGCCGTGGCCCTGCCCCATTCCCTCCTGGACTCCATGCGTCCGCTGACCTCCCACATCGCCCTGGTGGCCGCCACGGACAGCACCAGTCTGGCCTACGCCTCGCTTTTCGCCTGCGGCATGATCCTTTTTTGCCTAACCGCCGGGGTCAACTTGGCCCTGGCCTTTGTGCGGCGCGACACCCCGTCCGGGGAGGCCCCATGACCGCCCGCTCCCATGCGAACAGAACCGCGCCGGGTCGCGGCCTGGAGCGTGCGGCCCGGGCGGCGGCCTGGGGCTGCGCCCTGGCCGCGACGCTTCCCGTGGCCTTCCTGGTCGGCTATCTCGCCTACGAGGCCGGGCCTGCCCTTGGCGGCGGGCTCTTTTTCGGGAACGTTCCCGCCCTGGCCGCCATCCTCGGCCAGCGGCCGGTGTGGGACGGCATCTGGCCCGCCTGCGCCGGAACCCTGGCCCTGGTGGCCCTGACCTCGGCCATGGCCGTCCCCCTGGGGGTGGCCGGAGGCATCTCCCTGTCGCTTTTCGCCCGGGGACGGCTGCGCCGCCTGCTGCGCCTGGGGGTGGACGTGCTGGCCGGGATTCCATCCATCCTCATGGGCCTTTTCGGCTTCGCCCTGATCCTTTTCTTGCGCCGCACCTTTTTGCCCCAGGCCAACACCTGCCTGCTTCTGGCCGCCGCGAGCATGGCCCTTCTGATCCTGCCCTATGTGGTGGGGGCCACGGCCGGGGCCCTGGACGCCCTGCCCGACGCCATGCGCCTTTTGGGGCCGAGCCTGGGGCTGTCCACCTGGCGCACCGTGGCCGGGGTGCTTCTGCCCTCGGCCCGGCGGGGGATCTTCGGCGGCGTCATCCTGGCCGTGGGCCGGGCCTGCGAGGACACGGCGGTGATCCTGATGACCGGGGTGGTGGTCGGGGCCGGGCTGCCGTCCGGGCTTTTCGGCAAATTCGAGGCCCTGCCCTTTTACATCTACTACACCTCGGCCCAGTATCAGACCCCGGACGAACTGACCCGGGCCTACGGCGCGGCTCTGGTCCTTTTGTGTCTGGCGGTGGGGCTTTTCATCTGCGCCCGGGCCGGGTCGCGGCTGGTGGGGGGACGCTACGGCATGGAGGAGATGCGATGAACGCGGGCGCCTCTCCCGGCCCGGAAGACGGCCTGCCCCCGGGCGCGATCATGGCCGTGCGCGGCCTGGGCGTGTCCTTTGCGGGACGGGCGGCCCTGTCCGGGGTGGACCTCGACGTGGCGGGCAACGCACTGACCGTGGTCGTGGGCCGCTCGGGCTCGGGCAAGACCACCCTGCTGCGGGCCTTAAACCGCTTAAACGAATGCTTCGACGGCTGCCGGACCACCGGCCGCGTGCTGTTTTCCCTGGACGGCCACACCCTGGACATCCACGACCGGGCCTTTCCGGTCACGGAGCTGCGGCGGCGGGTGGGCATGGTCTTCCAGACCCCCAACCTGCTGCCCCTGTCCATCGCGGCCAACCTCACCATGCCCCTGCGCCATGTCCTGGGGATGGACAAGGCCGAGGCCCGGGAGGCGGCCCGGGAGGCGCTTGTTGCGGCCCGGCTGTGGGATGAGGTGAAAGACCGCCTGGAGGCCCCGGCCAAGACCCTGTCCGGGGGGCAGGCCCAACGGCTGTGCCTGGCCCGGGCCATGGCCCTTGAGCCCGACGTGCTGCTTTTGGACGAACCGGCGGCGTCGCTGGATTTCATGGCCGCCCGGGCCATCGAGGAACTGCTTTCGGGACTGCGGGAACGCTACGCCCTGGTGGTGGTGTCCCACGGGCTGGGATCGGCGGCGCGGATGGCGGACCACCTGGTGGTCATGCGCCGGGGCGAGGTGTCGGCCCGGTTCGCGGCGGGAGATCTGGCCCGGGGCGAGGCCCTGGCGCAGTGCATGGAGGAGGTGTTTTAGCCTCCCGCAGGCAGGGATTTTACAGCCCAAGCCCGGCCAGCACCTTCTCCGGCGGGCGCCGCTCTGGCACGGCAGCCCGGGGGATGGACCCGTCGAGCCAGGCCCGCGACACGTACAGCCCGCAAAAACACGCCCCGTATTCCGCCACGTCCGGCGCCCGGTAGGCGCACGGACACAGGATATCCTTGTCCGCCTCGTAGTCGCCGCAGGCCAGCCGACAGGGGCAGGCCATGTAGCCCAGGCGCTCCTTGTTGACCAAAAGGCTGTCCAGCAGGGCCAGGGTCATCTCCATGTCGTCGTTAAAAAAATACCCCTTGGACTCCTGGAACGTCCTCAGTTGCTCATAGAGCCGTTGCGCCGTCATGGGCGCTCCTTTTTCGGGACTCATGGCCTATCCCTCCAGGGCGGTCAGGATTTCGTCCTTGCGAAAGCCCACGATGACCGTGTCGCCGACGACGATGGTCGGAAACGACAGGGACGGATTGACCTTTTTGACCGCTTCGATGGCCTGCTTGCGGTCGTCGCCGGTCAGAAGGTC
>NZ_JAZHDB010000042.1:0-28048 GCF_036584575.1 Desulfolutivibrio sp. | reverse complement strand
GGGCAGACGGCGACATGGGGCACGGCCCTGCGGCCCTGCGCTCCCGTCTGGCCGATGCCGACCCTGCGGGGGCATCGCCCCGGCAGGCGGCCAGCCCGGCGGAGACCATGGCCCGGGTGGCCGCGTCGCTTGGGCGTAGGCCCCAGACCGTCAGGCAGCTTTCCGTCGCCCTCGGACTGTCGGAGGACGACATCTCGCGGGCCGTCAAAACATTGGTTCACGAGAAAAAAATTCAGGCCAGGGCGGAGCTTGACCATGTCTTCTACCAGGGTTGAGCCCGCCTTCATTCACAGGACTTTTTTGGTCGCATCCGCGTTCGCTCGGGGCATTTTCCCCGGAGACGCCGGTCGGCCGGATCGCATGCGCGTCCATCTTTTTTCCCCGGGCGGCCTTCTCGCCGCCGCAGGGGCGCGCCGATCCGGACTTCCCGCCGGGGCATGCCCGATGGCGCGGTGCGGCCGGGAGACATTTCATGTCAAAAATCGTCAAACGCAAAAAGAAGATGTTCATCAGCGTGCTGCCCGGCGAACAGGTCGAGGTGGCCCTGGCCGAGGATGGCGTCCTCACCGAATACTATGTGGAGATGGTGCACCAGGTGAAAACCCGGGGCAACATCTACAAGGCCAAGATCCATAACATCGACCCCGCCTTGCAGGCCGCGTTCATCAACTATGGGGCGGAGCGCAACGGCTTTTTGCAGATCGACGAGGTGCATCCCGAATACTATCTCCTCGTCCAGGGCCCGGAGCGCAAGGCCAAATATCCGCCCATCCAGAAGGCCCTGAAGAAGAACCAGGAGGTGCTGGTCCAGGTGGTCAAGGAGCCCACGGGCTCCAAGGGCGCGTTCATGACCACCTACCTGTCTCTGCCCGGACGTTTTTTCGTGCTCACCCCGGGGCGCGAGCAGCGCGGGGTGTCGCGCAAGATCGAGGACGAGGAGGAGCGCAAGCGCCTGAAGGAGGCCATTTCCGGCCTCAAGCTCGACGAAGGCCTGGGCATCATCGTGCGCACCGCCGCCCTTGGGCAGTCCAAAAGCGCCCTGGAGCGCGACCTGTCCTTTTTGAAACGCCTGTGGAAGGAAGTCCGCCAGAAGGGCACCCAGGCCGCCACCCCGAGCCTCGTCTACCAGGAACTCGACCTTTCGGCCCGGGCCGTGCGCGACTATCTGACCGACGACGTGTCCGAGGTCTGGGTGGACGAGCCCGAGACCGCCAAGAAGGTGGCCGACATGGCCGCCTTGGTCTTTCCGCGCCGTCCGGGCATCGTCAAACAGCATACGGACATGGACCTGGCCCTGTGGGACCGCTTCAATCTGCGCCGCTACATCGAGCAACTCTATTCCCGCGAGGTCACCCTGCCCAGCGGCGGCCGCCTGGTCTTCGACCAGGGCGAGGCCCTGACCGCCGTGGACATCAACTCCGGCAAGATCGGCGGCGAAAGCAATTTTCGGGAGATGGCGCTCAAGACCAACGTGGAGGCCGCCGAGGAGATTGCCCGGCAACTGCGCCTGCGCGACATCGGCGGACAGATCGTCATCGATTTCATCGAGATGAAGGACCGCAAGCATGTCGCCGAGGTGGAAAAATCCCTGCGCGCCATCCTCAAGACCGACCGGGCCCGCACCGACGTGGGCAAGATGTCGCATTTCGGCCTTCTGGAGATGGTCCGTCAGCGCATCGGCTCCTCGGCCGTGTCCATCACCACCGAGCCCTGCCCCTGCTGCAAGGGGGCCGGAACCCGGCGCAACCTGGAATGGCAGTCCATGGCCGTGCTCAAGGAGCTCTACCGGGTGCTGCGCAAAAACGGCGCCCCGGAGACAGTGCCCTGCAAGGTCTCGGCCGAGCTGGCTGTCTATCTGCTCAACCAGAAACGTGACCGGCTTTCCGGATTTGAAAGCGAATTCAAGAAAAAAATCGCCATCATCGTCGAATAACGCCATGGCCCGCATCCAGAACGGAAACCGGGTTTTACTGCACATCTGCTGCGGCCCCTGCTCCATCACCGTGGTGCAGGGGCTTCGCGCCGAGGGCTTCGAGGTCACGGGGCTTTTTTACAACCCCAACATTCACCCGGCCGCCGAATACCTGCGTCGCCGCGAGGCGCTGGTCGAGGTGGCGGCGCGTCTGGATGTTCCCGTCATTTTCCTGGACAAGGAATACGACCCCGCCGTGTATCTGCGCGAGACCGCCTTCCGCGAAAACAGCCGCTGCTTCCACTGCTACCGTCTGCGCCTGGAACGGACCCTCAAGGTCGCCAGACGCGGCGGCTTCGCCCATTTTTCCTCGACGCTCCTCTACAGCAGGCAGCAGAAACACGATGTCATTCGCGATTTGGGCCGCGATATCGCCGGAGACTCCAAAACCGCCTTTCTCTATCGCGACTTCCGGCCCACCTGGAACCAGGGCATCGAACTCTCCAAATCCTTCGGCATCTACCGCCAGGACTACTGCGGCTGCATCTACAGCGAATTCGAACGCCGCCGTCGCGATTTGCGGCAGTTGGGATAAGGCGAGACCAGGGAGAACCTTTTTTGAAAAAAAGGTTCTCCCTGGACCCTCTCCCAAAAACTTCGGCGCGCTTCGCGTCCGCACTCGGGAGAGAGCATTCTCTCCGAACCACCTGGATTTCCGGGCGTCATGCCCCGGCGCAAAGCGTCGGGGCATGACGCCCGGATACAGGGGGTCCGGGGGAAATGATTTCCCCCGGGCGGGGTTCGGGGCGGCAGCCCCGACGCGAGGGCGGGCGGCAGCCCCGACGGCTTGGCGGGGCTCAGGGCACGGCCAGCGGGACTTCGATGAGCAGGATGTGTTTTTCGTTAGGCGATTTGTCCCGGAACTGGGCCTGCACTTGCGTGAGGCTCTGGGGCGTGGACAGGGGCACGCGGTGGGCGCCGGACTTCGGCGTGGCGTGGTAGAAGGAGAACGTCCCGTCGCGGCCGGGAACGATCAGCCCCACATGGTAGTGCAAAAGGGTATAGCCTTTTGTTTTGACGGGCTTGCTGATGCTGGCCAGATAGACATGGCCCGGCCGCAGGCGGGGCAGGATTCGTCCCCAGGCTGAGGTGTCGGCAATGGGAAATCCGCGCAGGCTGTGGCCGTCAGCGGAGGCGATGTCGGGCGTTTCGCCGTTCGGCAGGATGGCCCGGCGCGGCAGACCGCGTGTGATGTTGCGGATAAGGTCGAAGCCGAAGTCCCAGTCATGGCCGCTTGGGGAACCGGGGCCGGAGTCGCCCCCGGTGTCGGCCTTGGCCTGGGCCAGGGTGATGTTGCGTTGCAGCAAAAACCGGGACACGGACAGGGTAAACCCGCTGCAATTGAGGCTTGGCGACGCCAAGGCGGTTTCGGGATGCTCAAAGAGGGTGAAGCGGCCGTTTTCGTCCACGGTGGCGTCGTCCACATAGGGGATGTTCAGGAAGGCGTCGGCCATGGCCTGGGCGGTGCTGGCCGTTTGCAGCTTGGGGGCCAGGGCGGCGGGTATGGGGATGCTGTCGGCCCGGGCGGGAAGCGCCAGACCGGCCAGCAAAAGGAGCGTCAGAAGCACCAGGTCGGGGAGCGAAAACGGCATGGGCGAGGCCTGCGGGCGGCTATGGGGCAGGGGCATGTTGTTCATGGACCGCAAAATACGCTCATCGGGCCGTGAAGAAAAGAACGGACGCCGGGCAGATATCGAGGGGTGATTGAGGGGCTGAGGTGGCGGAGCGTTGCGGGAAAAATTGACCAGACAGCCAATTCAGGCTAGATATTTCATTTTTACCGTTGCCGAAGGGGTATGCTGGCGCGGGACGCGGGGGATGTGCCGCCCGGGCCGGTTCCTGGCTCCGGAGTCATAAGGATGGGTCAAACAGCACGCGGGAGGAGCGGGAGATGAAATTCAGCATTGAGATCAAGGGGTTCGGGCAGCGGGTTTTTTATTCGTATATCGAGAAGGATATTGTTCGAGAGGCCAAGGAGAGCAACCGGGAGCGGTATATTGAATATATTTTTCACGGCGAAGACAGCAACATTCATTCCTCCGGAGAGGACTTGCTCGAAAGCAACCGCCCTGTGGTCTATATTGTGGTCAACGAGAAGGAAAAACTGCGCGTCAGCCTGAACAAGATCAATTGCGAGATCAAAAAGCAGCCGATCAAGAAGCTTTTTCAGCCCCACATCAAGAATTGCTTCACGTATTGCTTCGGATTCAATGAGGAATACGTGCATGAATATTCGTTTAGCGACGTGGAGGAAGTGGATATCGACAAGATCACGGCCAAGATTGTCGAATGCGACATTCCGAAGACCATCGAAAACGATATCTGGATGAAGAAGATCATCACGATTGAGAGCATCATGTATGATGGCAAGGAGATCAAGAAGGACCGGTTTTCGTCTCGCCCCATGCAGCACATCCAGGGGCCGGTGATCATCGATCTGGAATAGGCGCGGACGACGCGGTTCCCGAGTGTGGGGCGCGGCGGGGATCAGGCCGGGGCGTTGTCTTCCGGCGGCAGGTCTTTTTGCACGGCGGTGCGCAGGATGGTGTCGGCCAGATCCTTGATGGTGTGGCGCTCGGGGTCGAGGTTGAGGGTTCTGGCCAGTTCGAGGATTTTGTCGCCGGTTTTCACCGCGTGCCGGATGTGGTCGTAATCCATGGGTCATTTTCCCTTGGCGTTTGGCCTGCGGCCAGTCCGGCCGCAAGGATTTCCCTGTTTTCATAACCGTGTTCCGCTTTGCGCACAACGGTTCCTGTGTGGGAATCGGCGTGCGATTGCGGTTTTATTTGGGAAAATGGCAGGGGCCATTTTCTTGGGGGGGCGCTTCGCACAACGGTTCCGATGTGGGAATCGGCGTGCGACTCCCCCCGGTCTGTTCAAGGGCGGCATCGTCCGGGGCCGTTCCCGAACTTGACGTCGCGCCGGACGGGACTACCTTACATCGTGGCCCGGAGACGCCGGACGGGCCGGTCCCGGGGCGATGGTCTGCAACGGGAAACACCCCGACGGGAGATACGTCCATGTCCGTTCTGCTTGATCGACTCTACGCCCTTGCCGAAAAACGGCCCGACCTCGAAATCCATCAGGCGCAAAACATCGATTGCTGGGGATTTTTGCTGCACCGCGACGGGGCCTACCAGATCCATATCAACGCATCCGTGCGGGACTTCCGCAAGACCATGATCCTGGTGGAGGTGCTTGGGGAATACGCCCGCCGTCGCCGTCAGGACCGGGTCAGGGCCTTGGCCGGGGAAGACCTGTCGAACCGGGAGATGATCATCAGGGAAATGATGGACCGGGCCTGGGTGGTGCGGTTCTCGAAAAAATTATTGTATCTGGTGCGGCGCGGCCTGCACGGAACAAACGTTCGCCGTCCCAAGGAGAACCGCACCGGAGGCGTCCGGGTCAGTTGACGGGGTGGAGCGGATCAGCCCTTCCAGCGGAAAAAGCCCTTCTTTTTTTTTGCCTCGGTCCAGGGGTCCACAAAGGTCAGGGAACCCTCCATGTTCTCGGGATCGGGGGCACAGGGGTCACCCGGTTTGCGACAGGCCGCCTGGCGTTTTTGTTCCTCAAGGACCAGTGTGTGCAGGATGGTTTCCTGAACCTTGGTCATCTCCTGGAACTGGCAGCCCACCACGCCGCTTCCGGCCCGGACGACCTCGGCCGTGAGCCCCGAGGCCAAGATTTTTCCGCCCTTTTTGATATCCAATCGGATGAGGATGCCCGGTTTGAAGGCCTTGGCGTTGGTCATAACCCCCACCCCGAGGGCGCTGACGTCCTTGGCCGTAAACGAAAAGGTGGCGCTTTGGCCATGCACCACCACCTGGAGATCCTTGATGTGTACCCGATAGGCCCGGCGTCGGTCCTTGGCCTCGGATGTTTCCGATTTTTTGAACAGGGTGTCGAAAATCATCGTGATCTCTCACGTTATGCCGCTCAAGGAACGGTTTATCCCGGTGCATGGAGTGGGCTGAAACCCCTTTCCTTCCCATGTTTTCCCTAGCATTTCCGTGAAAAAAAACAAGGTGGCCGCTGCCGAGCATGTGCCTGTCGTCGGGCCGCATCTCAAATCCGCCTGCTCCCTTGGCTTTGGGCCTGAAATGGGCTAGCAGGATCAACGTACGGACACGACCCATGGAAAACGAATCCCTCATCCCGAAACGCCATCCCACGCGCGCCATCCGGCTCGGTCCCTTCCGTCTCGGCAGCGGACATCCCGTCCGGGTGCAGAGCATGACCAACACCGACACCCGGGACGTGGCCGCAACCGTGGCCCAGATCCACGCCCTGGCCCGGGCCGGGTGCGAGATCGTGCGCCTGGCCGTGCTCGACGAGGCCGCCGCCCGGGCCATCGCCGACATAAAGCCCCTTTCTCCCGTGCCGCTTATCGCGGACATCCATTTCGATCACCGCCTGGCCCTTTTGGCCTTGGAGTCGGGGGTGGACGGCCTGCGCATCAATCCCGGCAACATCGGCGGCGAGCGCGCCGTGGACGCCGTGGCCGCCGCCGCCAAGGACCGGGGCGCGCCCATCCGCATCGGGGTCAACAGCGGTTCCGTGGAAAAGGATCTGCTGCGCCGCTACGGCGGCCCCACGCCCGAGGCCATGGTGGAAAGCGCCCTGACCCATGTGGCCCTTTTGGAGCGGCGCGGTTTCGATCAGATCAAGATTTCGCTCAAGTCCTCCAACGTTCCCCGCACCATCGCCGCCTACCGCCTGTTGGCGCACAAGGTGGACTATCCGCTGCACATCGGCATCACCGAGGCCGGAACCCCCATGCGCGGCGCGGTGAAGTCCGGGGTGGGGCTGGGCATCCTTTTGTGGGAAGGGCTGGGGGACACGCTGCGGGTGTCGCTTACCGGCGATCCGGTGACCGAGATGGGCGCGGCCTGGGAAATTTTACGCTGCTTGGGCATCCGCGCCCGGGGGCCGGAGATCATCTCCTGTCCCACCTGCGGCCGCACCGAGATCGATCTGGCGGCCCTGGCCGAGGCCGTGGAAAACCGCCTGCGGCATGTGACCGAGGTGTTCACCGTGGCGGTCATGGGCTGCGTGGTCAACGGGCCCGGCGAGGCGAAGGAGGCGGACATCGGCCTGGCTGGCGGACGCGGTCTGGGGGTCATTTTCCGCAAGGGGGAACTGGTGTGCAAGGTGAAGGGGCAGGATGCGCTTCTGGCCCGATTCATGGAAGAACTCGACCGCGTCATTGAAGAGAAAAAAAAGGAAACCGCATGCGCCTAAGCTCGTTTTACGCCCCCACCCTCAAGGAAGACCCGGCCGACGCCGAGGTGGTGTCCCACAAGCTCCTTCTGCGGGCGGGCATGATCCGCAAACTCACCGCCGGGGTGTATACCTATCTGCCGCTTGGGCTGCGGGCCTTAAACAACGTGGCGAACGTGGTCCGGCAGGAGATGAACCGGGCCGGGGCCCTGGAGGTGCTCATGCCTGCGGTGCAGCCCGGGGATTTGTGGAAGGAGAGCGGCCGGTGGAACGTGTACGGCAAGGAGCTTTTACGCTTTATCGACCGTCACGACCGGGAGTCGTGCCTGGGCCCCACCCATGAGGAGGTGGTCACGGATCTGGTGCGCCACGAGATCCGCTCCTACCGCCAGTTGCCGCTGAACCTGTACCAGATCCAGACCAAGTTCCGCGACGAGATCCGCCCCCGGTTCGGGCTGATGCGCGGCCGCGAATTCATCATGAAGGACGCTTATTCCTTCGACAAGGACGAGGCGGGCGCGGACACGAGCTATTTCGCCATGTACGACGCCTATGCCCGCATTTTTTCCCGGCTCGGGCTCAAGTTTCGGGCCGTGGAGGCCGACTCGGGCCCCATCGGCGGCAGCTTTTCCCATGAGTTCATGGTCCTGGCCGACACGGGCGAGGATACCATCGTGGCCTGTTCGGCCTGCGAATACGGGGCCAACCTGGAGAAGGCCGAGGCCGTGTGCCGCATGGCCGAGGAGGCGACGTTCTGCCCGCCCGCCGAGGTCGTTCCCACCCCCGGGGTGCACACCGTGGATGAGGTGGCCGCCTTTTTGGGCGTGCCCGCCGACAGGATCGTCAAGACCCTTTTGTATGAGGCCGACGGGAAGGTGGTGGCGGCCCTGGTTCGCGGGGACCGGGACGTCAACGAGATCAAGCTCAAAAACGTGCTCGGGGCAACGGAGATGGAGCTGGCCGCTCCCGAGACGGTGACCAGGGTGACGGGGGCGCCCGTGGGGTTTGCCGGACCTGTGGGGCTTGCCGTGGACGTGGTCTATGCCGACAAGGAGCTTTTCGGGCGCTCGGACTGGATCGTCGGGGCCAACGCGGCGGACGCGCACCTGCGGCATGTGGATCTGGCCCGGGACGCCAAGGTGGAATGCTATCTGGACCTGCGCCAGGTGGCGGCCGGTGACATGTGCCCCAAGTGCGGCCAGCCGTTGCTTTTCACCAAGGGCATCGAGGTGGGGCACGTCTTCAAGCTGGGAACCAAGTACAGCAAGTCAATGGGCGCGGTCTATCTGGACGAGGCAGGCAAGGAACGCCACATCATCATGGGCAGCTACGGCATCGGCGTGTCCCGGGTGGTGGCGGCCTGCCTGGAACAAAATAACGACGAGCACGGCATCGTGTTTCCGCCGCCCATGGCCCCCTTCGAGGTGGCCCTGCTCAATCTGAGCCCCAAGGACGAGACGGCTGCGGCCAAGGCCCGGGAGCTGCACGACCTGCTTGTGGGCATGGGGGTGGAGGTGCTGCTCGACGACCGGGACGAGCGGCCCGGGGTGAAGTTCAAGGACGCGGACCTGATGGGTTTCCCCATGCAGCTGGTTTTGGGCGGCAAGGGGCTGGCCCGGGGCGTGGTGGAGACCAAGGACCGGCGCACCGGGGAAAAGGGCGAACTGCCCCTGGAGAGCTTTTCCCAGGCGTTTGCGGCCTTTCGGCAGGGCGTTTTGGACGGCTGGGAAAACCGGGGCTAGTCCCGGGGCCTCCCTGCGAACCAAGCGGTTTTTCGCCCCGCCTGCGATGTTCTCGCGGGCGGGGCGTTTCGTTTTTTCGGGGGGTGGGACGAAACGTGGTATCGCCGTGGGCGGCGTTACCGCGTGGAGATGCCGTGGATGCGCAGGTAGCGGTACAGGCTTTGCTTGCCGAGCTTGGACAGGTCGCAGGCCTGGCGGATGTCGCCGTGGCAGTTGGTCATGACGGCCTGGAAATAATTTTTTTCCGTCTGGCGCTTGTAGTCGTCGAAAGGGATGAGCAGTTCAACCTGTTCCCCCGGCGCCTGGCCGCCGGGCGCGGCCTCGCCGACCTCAGCGCCGCCGTTTTCCCCGGGCGTGGTGAGCGGCCCCAGGCCGTTGCCCTGGCCGTTTTTTTTCCCCCCGGCGCCCCCCATCCCATGGATGCGGATCTCCGAGGGCATGTGTTTGGGATACAGGGTGGGGTCGAGCCTGGCCCGGACCACGATGTTTTCCACCGTGTTGACCAGCTCGCGCACGTTGCCCGGCCAGTCGTATTCCAGCATGAAATCGAAAAATTCCGGGGAGAAGCCTTTGAGCGGGACGTTGTATTTGCGGCAGAAAAAGTGGGTATAATACAGGGTCAGCTCCCGGATGTCCTCGTCGCGTTCGCGCAAAGCGGGGATGGCGATATGCATGGTGTGCAGCCGAAACAGCAGATCGCTGCGGAAACGCCCCTCGGCGGCCATGGCCGGGAGATCCTTGTTGGTGGCCGCCACCAGCCGAAAGTCGCTCGACTCCTCCTCCTTGGCCCCCACCGGCCGGAAGCGGCGTTCCTGCAGCACCCGCAAAAAGGCCTTTTGCATGGCGAAGGGCAGTTCCCCCACCTCGTCGAGAAACAGGGTTCCGCCGTGGGCCTGGCGGATGAGCCCCTCGCTTTTTTTCTCGGCCCCGGTGAACGCGCCCTTGGCGTGGCCAAAAAGCACGCTCTCGATGAGGGTTTCGGTGAGGATGGAGCAGTCCACGACCACGAAGGGGCCATCGGCCCGGGGGCTGTTTTCGTGGATGGCCCGGGCGAAAAGCTCCTTGCCCGTGCCGGTTTCCCCGGTGATGAGCGTGTTGGCCTCGCTGTTGGCCGCCTGGGCGATGAGATCCAGGCACTTGGCGATGATCGGGCTTTGGCCGATGATGCGATCCCGTTTCAGCGCCACGGTGGGCGCGTGATGGGAGAACTTTTCCTTGCGGTACTGCAGGGCCCGGATCAGGGGCAGGGACATGACGTCTTCGGTGGCGGGTTTTTCGATATAGTCCCAGGCCCCGTTCTGGATGGCCAGTTCCGCGCCGTTGGGATAGCTGGCGCCGGTAAAGATGATGACCTCCGGGGCGCGCTCGCCCTCGGTGATGGAGGACACGGCGTTGAGGCCTATGCCGTCGGGCAGATCCACATCAAGGTACACCACGTCGAAATCCCCGTCTTTCACGGCGGCAAGTCCCCGGGTCAGGGTGGGGGCGGCATGCACCTCGTGCCCCATGCCTTCGAACACCAGACGGCACACCTGGCGTATCTGTTCGTCGTCGTCGATGATGAGGATTTTCGCCATGGGGCCTCCAATGTGGGAAATCCAATCAATATTACGTCGATCGCCAGTGATTGTCGAGACGCATGTTTCCCGCCGACGAAGCAAGGGGTCGACCGATGGCGGCATCCCGATGCGGCGGCCTTTGCGCTTTGCCAGGGGTTCGGGCATGATGCACGAGGCGCCTGCGCTTCGTCGCGCCCCGGCAACGCCATTGGAGGTCCGATATGCACGCCCGCCCCCGTCGACCGCTGCCCGTGTGGATCGTTTTCCTGTTTTATTCCCTGAGCTCGGTCTATAGTATCGTGTCCGTGTTTTTCATCACCAGCGGCGTTTTCGAGCTCAATCCCGAGCAGCAGGCCTATGTGGCCCGGTTCAAGACCTTCGACATGGTCATCGGCTACCTTGTGGCGGCCATTACCCTCGTCGGCGCCTTTCTGCTCTTCCGTCTGAAAAAGGCCGCCGTGCCCACCCTGTTTCTGGCCCTTGGCGTCAACGTCTTTTCGTCGGCCGTCTTTTACCTCAGAAACGATCCCACAACGGTCATCGACCCCTCGGGGCTCCTGTATCAGGCCGGGGGCATGGCCCTTTTCGCCATCGTGTGCTTCTACGCCCGGCATCTGGGCAGACACGGGGTTTTGTCCTGACGCCCCGGGCGTCCTACGCCGCCGCGATATAATCCCGCCCCGGCGCATACCCCCGGGCCGCTACGAAGGCCGCAATCTCCTGCGCCGCGCCCCGGTTGGCCACATACGACACCAGAAACCGCGTACCGGCAGGCGGCAGTTCGTCGCGATGCCGCACAGGACGCCCACCCACCGCCTTGCCCGCCTTGCGCGGGTCGATGTCCCACCACCCGCCGATGACCACGCCGTGGGCGCACAGGCGTTCCGCCCGCCTGCGGGTGATACGCCCGGCCCCGAGCACCTCGATCACGGGATGGAAGGGATTGGTCCGCTCCAGATGTCTGGCCAGGTATCCAGCCTTGACGGTATGGAACCGGGCCGGGTCGTAACGGGGGTCCGTGCGCGACAGCCTGTCCGGGGGATCGTTCCAGGTCACGAGATGTTCCGGAACCTTGGCCATGCGCACCCCGGCCTCCATCCAGCGCAGCCACAGTTCGTAGTCCTCGGGAAAGGGGCCGTCGGCATAGCCGCCATGTTCCCGGACCAGTCCGGCCCGGAACATGACCGTGGGATGGGGCAGGGGGGATTCCCGGAAGCGTTCCACGGCGATGGCCTCGGGGGTGGTCAGGCTGTTGGCCCAATCCAGATGGTTCCTGTAGCCCGCCGCACGCTCCGGATCGCCGCCGAAGGCGGCCAGGCAACTGACCAGGCCGATGTCCGGATGGTTCTCCAGGTAGGCCGCCTGCTTCTCCAGACGGTCGGCGCGGCAGGTGTCGTCGGCGTCAAGGCGCGCGACGTATTCCCCCCGGCACAGGCCAAGGCCGAGGGCCAGGGTGGCCGCGACGCCCCGATGCGGCAGGAGGAAGGGACGCACCCGTCGGTCGCGCCCGGCCGCCGCCGCGATCACGCCACGGGTCGCGTCGCCGTCGTCGGACCCGTCATCAAGCAACACGATCTCAAAATCGGGACATGTCTGGCGAAAAAGGCTGTCCAGGGCGGCGGGGAGCGTGGCGGCCGCGTTGCGTACCGGCATGAGCACGGAGATCATGGCCCTGCCTATCCCAGGCGGCGCGGCGGGGCAACTGCGGGAAAGCGTTTCCTAGGCCTCGGCGGTATCGAAGGTACACCTGACCAGGCGGTCTGCGGCCCCGTGAAAACCGGACCAGGAATCATGGGCGGGCGCTTCCGGAATCCCGGCCGTGGCGTCGCTGAAATCGATGATCTCCCCGGTCGCGCCTTTGCGGTACGGCACGGCCACATTGGCGAAGCGTACCGCCTCCTCGGGGTCGTGGGTCACCAGGATAAGCGGTATCCCCAGCCGCTCCAACAGATCCTTGACCTCTTCCCGCAGCCGCGAGCGCAAGGGCAGATCCAGCGCCGAAAACGGTTCGTCCAACAGCAGCACCCCCGGCCTCGGGACCACGGCCCGGCTCAACGCCACGCGCTGCCGCTGTCCGCCGGACAATTCCCGGGGCAGGCTGTCGGCCAGCCTGGACAGGCCGAAAAGCTCCAGCACCTCGTCTACCCGCTGCCGCATCTCCCTGGTCATGCCCCCGAACAATCCCCTGACCCCGAACGCCGCGTTCTGGCGCACCGTCAGATGCGGAAAAAGCGCATAGTCCTGGAACACGAACCCCACCCGGCGCAGCCGCACCGGTACGTCTATCCCGGCCTTGGAATCGAAAAGCACCTGGTCGTCGATGCGGATCATCCCGGCGTCCGGCCGCAAGAGCCCGGCCACGGCCCGAAGCGTCAACGACTTCCCCGATCCCGACGGCCCGAAAAGCACCACGCGCCGTTCATTGGTGGCGAACCGCGCCGATAACGCAAACGAACGCCGTGAGCCGTTCAACTTTTTTTCAATCTCGATACTGATGCGCATGTGGCCTCCATGGGCTACCGGGGCTGCCGCTCCCCAGGGTGACCGGGGCTGCCGCCCCAGACCCCGCCCGGGGGGAATGATTCCCCCCGGACCCCCCGTCCCTGGCCGTCCGACGCGTCGCGCCGGACGGCCAGGGGATCGGGCGTCGTGCGGGAACGGTTCTCCCCGGCCGCATCCCGGCTGGGGAGCTGATCCCGATGGAACACTGGTCTTCCGGTCCCGGGTCCGGATCGGAGGGCGACGCCATCCGGGCCGGACCCGGAACCGGAGTCCGGGGTCCAGGGGGATGATCCCCCTGGCGGGAGAGGGTCCGGGAGAGGGCAGCGCCCTCTCCCGGCTCTTCTCTTACGGCTTTTTGAAGCCGTATTTGGCCAGCACGGCCGCGCCGTCGGGCGAGGTGACGAAGGCGATGAACGCAGCGGCCTCGGGCTTGTTTTTGGAGGCGGCGAGGACGGCCACGGGGTAGCTGACGGGTTTTTCCAGGGGGATTTCCTCAACAACTTTGACCTTGTCGCCGCCCTTTATGGCGTCGGTGGCGTAAACAAATCCGGCATCCACCTCGCCGCGCGAGAGGTAATCCAAAACCTGGCGCACGGATTCGGCAAGGATGCACTTGGGGGACAGGGCGTTCCAAACGCCGAGCTTTTCCAGGGCGGCTTTGGTATAACGGCCCACGGGCACGGTTTCGGGGTTGCCCACGCCGATTTTGGTCACCTTGGCGTCGGAGAGCGAGGCCAGGTTTTTCACGGTGGAGGTTCCGGCCGGGATGGCCAGAACCAGGGCGTTTTGGGCGAAGTTTTTGCGGCTGGCGGCATCGATCAGGTTTTTGGCGGCCGCGTCGTCCATGGTCTTCTGGTCGGCCGAGGCGAACACATCCACGGGCGCGCCCTGTTCGATCTGCTTGAGCAGCGGGCCGGAGGCGGCGAAGTTTAAGGTCACGGTCACGCCGGGGTTGGCCTTTTCAAAAAGCGGCTTACATTCGGTAAAGGCGTCGGTGAGGCTTGCGGCGGCGGAGATGGTGAGGTCTTTGGCCAGGGCCGGGCAGGCCAGGGCCACAACCAGGGCCAGGGACAGAAGCAGACGTTTCATGACGGACTCCCTTTTAGGTGTTGGGTTTGAGCAGTTTCCCGGCGATGACCAGGATGACGACGCAGACGGTTGAGACGACGAGCACCAGGAAGTTGGCCAACCGGTCGTTTCCGGCCTGTACGGCGGTATAGACGGCCAGGGACAGGGTTTGGGTCTTGCCCGGGATGTTTCCGGCCACCATCAGCGTGGCCCCGAACTCGCCCATGGCCCGGGCGAATGCCAGCATGCCTCCGGACAGGATGCCCCGGAAGGCCAGGGGCAGGGTGACCTGGAAAAAGATGCGGGATTCCGAGGCCCCGAGCGTGCGCGCGGCGTTCTCGATGTTCGGGTCCACGCCGTCCAGGGCTGCGCGGGCCGACCGGAAGACCAGGGGAAAGGCCACCACCGTGGCGGCCAGCACCGCGCCTTCCCAGGTGAACATGAGCGTGACGCCGAAGGTCTCCTCCAGCCATTGCCCGAGGATGCCGCGCCGTCCGATGAGCACGATGAGGTAATAACCGAGCACCGTGGGCGGCAGGACCAGGGGCAGGGTGCAGATGGCATCGAGCCAGTCGCGTCCGGCGAAGCGGAATTTCCCGACGAGTTGGGCCAGCCCCACGCCGAGGCACAGGGCCGCCAGGGTGGCCAAAAGGGCGACCTTGAGGGTCAGGAGCAGGGGGGTGAAGGCGGCGGCGTCAAACATGGCTGGCCTCGCGGCGGGACGATGGCCTGCCGGTGCGGGCTTTTGCCCGCCACATGCCGGGGGATTTTGCCTGTGCGACGCGGACGGTGACCGCCTGGGACTGGTGAAACGGAAGCGGTGTGGGGCCGGGCAAAACCATTGGACCTCTCGCAGGGGAATGCTATTTTCAGGATGGTGTGGAAACCGGCATGACTCTTATTATGCTAAAAAAAACATATCTTAACCTTTTTTCCCACCCAAGGGCAACCAGGTCACCGGATATTTCATTTCGGTGACTGCACGTATCGCCGGTTGTGCTGATGGCGCCAGTTCAGCCAGTCAGGCACGGGCAGGGTGACAGACAAAACGATCTGGAATCAGGTTTCCGCCTCCTGGCCGTCCGGCTGGAGGAACCGGACGGCGCGGGGAAGGCGGAGCGGTGGAGGCAAGGCGGCAAACGATCAGCGGCTGTGAAACGGCGAGTACCAGCGGGGGCGGGCAGGCGCCCGGCAGGACGTGCTGGCCAGGTGACCGCCAGGGAGGTCACCGGCCTCGGGATGTTTCGGGCAGGGGACAAGGCCCAGTTCGGCGTCGAAAACGGCATGGGAGGCCCCGGGAAGGGATTCCAGGATCAGGGCGGCCAGGATGATGACGGCCAGGACGATGGCGATGAACATGGCGACCTCCTTGCGGTGCGATTCTTTTTCAAAGCAAGGGTTGTGCCATAAAAAAGATTCAGAATGTCAGCATATTATGATTCGACGGGGAGTTGCGTTTGGATACATTTTTGTATGATCCGACAAAAATGGCGGGGAAAAAGGGCGTGTGATCACGGTCGGATGGCGGCCGCATGGTTGGCCACGCCCTGGGCGATGGCCCGGGCCATGCGTTCACGCCGGGCCGGATCAGTCAGGGACGTTTCCTCGTCGCGGTTGACGATGACCCCGGCCTCCACCAGCACGGCGGGCATCTTGGCCCGGGAGAGAACAGCCAAGCCGTCGTAGCGGTACAGGCCGCGTTCGGGGTCGATCAGTTCCCGGCCCTCTCCGGGGATGGGCTCGGCGTGGTGGGCGGTGGGGGTGAACCCGGCGCTGCGCAGGCTCTCCCCGAGGGATTTCCCCAGGGCGATGCTGGCGGCGGATGCGGGGTTTTTGGCTGAAAAAAACAGGCTGTAGCCGGAAAACCGGTCGCAGTATTTCCGCTGGCGGCCCTCGAAGGGCCACGTCGCAAGGTAATGGGGCTGCACCGAATCGTGATGGATGGACACCAGGAGGTCGGCCTTTTTTCGGTTGGCCAGGGTGGCTCGTCCGGCCGGTGGAATGTCGGCCCCGGCCTCGTCGAGGAGAAAGGCCCGGAGCAGCCCGGCGGCGTGCAGTTCGGCCACCACCAGCCGGGCCAGCTCCAGATTGAAGCGGTATTCGGGCACGCCCCGGGCGCTGGTGGCCCCGGAACGCTTGAGACTGTGGCCCACGTCCACGGCCACCACCGTATCGGCCAGGGATTTTGCCGGGCGGCCGCTCGTCGACGCGGCCTGGACCGGGACGGTGAAAAGCAGCAGGACCAGGACGGTTGCGGCCAGGCGGCTCACGATGCGTCAGTCTTCGTTTTAGCCAGGACCGACTGCATCTTCCCGTTCAGCCGACCCATGGGCCCCTTGCGGCAGTCCAGGCGAAGGGCCACATGGATGCGGCCGCAGTCGGGCGTAAGGGCCTTGTAGCAGGCCGCCACTACGTCCATGACCGCCTCGAAGGTTTCCCCTTCAAAGCTGGTGGCCATGGGCCCGAAGACGTAGGGCAGGCCGCTTTCCCGGATCACGTCCACGGCCCGGGCCACATAGGGGCTCAAGGAGTCTCCCTTGTCCATGGGAAAAATCGACAGTTCCGCCATCACGCTCATGGGATGCCCTCCATTTTTCCGTCCACATGATAGGTCACGCTGTCCATGCGTCCCAGGTCGTCCATGACCACCAGCCGGTGCCGACCCGGCGTGAGATCCACGAACAGCCGTTCCGCCGCCGTTCCCTGAGCCACCAACAGGCCGTCCTGATACCAATAGACCTTTGCGGCCGGGGCGGCCACATTGGCCGTGAGCGACAGCCGCTGGAAGGCGGCGGGGACGTCCCGGCGCAGGGAATAGGGCGCGCCCGGGGTGGGGGAGACGATGCGCGGCGGTTCGCCCCCGGCCACCTCGGCGCAGTCCGGATGCGGCGGCGGCGGGACGGGGAAGGCGATGCCCGCCGAGCGCCACCAGGCGCACAACTCCGCCGGATATTCGGTCACGACCTCGGGCCGCGAGGGGTGGCGCTCCAGGCATTCTCCGGCCAGGCGCAGCCCGCGCTTGAGGTCCACGTGAATCTGCCGGTGGACCGTGCAGGGGACCAGCCGGGTGACCCCGGGGATGGTGGTGATGGTGATCCGGCGGTCGCAATACGGCCCGGGCAGCTCGTGGCTTTCGGCGCAGACCTCCACCCCGGCCAGGTTTAGGGGGCCGGGATCGGGCAGGCGCGAACCGTTGCGCTCCACGGCCCGGAACAGTTCAAACAGGATGGGACCGGCATGCACCGCGCCGGAGATGCCCTTGACCGGGGTGGCGTCCATGTTGCCCACCCAAACCCCGATGACGTGATCGGCGGAATAGCCGAAGGCCCAGGCGTCGCGGTGGCCGTAGGAGGTGCCGGTCTTCCAGGCCACGGCCGGGACGCCCATGGCCCGTTCGAAGCCGCCGGGCAGATCCGGCCGCTCCACCTTGGCCAGGATGTCTGTGACCAGGGAGCAGGATTCGGGAGTGAAAAGCCGCAGACCCGTCACGGGGGAGTCGGGGAAAAGGCGCGGGGCCACATGTTCGCCCCCGGCGGCCAGGGTGGCGTACAGGCCGGTCAGGGACAAAAGCGTCACCTCGCCGCCGCCCAGGACCAGGGACAGGCCGTAATGGCTGGCGGGTTTGTTCAAGGTGGTCAGCCCGCCGCGCGTAAGCAGGGCGTGGAAGTTCTCGATGCCCACGGTGTCCAGAAGGCGCACGGCCGGGACATTGAGGGAGGTGATGAGGGCCTTTTCGGCCGTGACCCGGCCACGAAACAGGCCGTCGTAGTTTTTGGGGGCGTAGCCGGAAAAGGCGGTGGGGATGTCCAGAAGCAGGGTCTCGGGTACGATGATCCCGGCGTCCATGGCCGTGGCGAAGAGGAAGGGCTTAAGCGCGGACCCCGGGGAGCGGCGGATGACGGCGCCGTTGATCTGGCCGCTGCGCGGGGCGTCGAAAAAATGGGGCGAACCGACCATGGCCAGGACATCGTGGCTGGCGCGGTCGAGGATGACCGCCGCCGCCGAGCCGATGCCCAGGCTGCGCAGACGTTCGGCGCGTCCCTTGAGGATCTCCTCGGCGGCCTTTTGCACGAAGGGGTCCAGGGTGGTGCGCACCATGGGCTGGCCCTGTCGTTTGCTTTTGGCCAGGTCGCAGAAATGGGGGGCGAGAAAGGGTGGCCTGGCCACATGCCCGGGCACGAGGGTCGCCTTGGCCTCGGCGGCGTCCTGAGGGGAAATGGCCCCGCGCGCGGCAAGCTGGTCCAGGACCATGTCCCGGCCCCGGGTGGCGGCCTGGGCGTCGCGGGCCGGGTCCAGGCGGGTGGGGGAGCGCGGCAGCACGGTCAACAGCGCCGCCTCGCCCAGGGACAGGCGATCCGGGGGCTTGCCGAAATAGAAAAAGGCCGCCGCGCCCACCCCCACGATGTTGCCGCCAAAGGGGGCCAGATTGAGGTAGGCGGTGAGGATTTCGTCCTTGGTGTGGCGCCGTTCGAGCTGTACGGCGCGAAACATCTCCACGCACTTGGCGGCCAGGGTGCGCGGTTTGGGTTCGACGAGGCGGGCCACCTGCATGGTGATGGTGGAGCCGCCGCTTTGCACCCGCCCGGCCACGAGATTGCCAAGGGCCGCCCGGACAAGCGACAGGGGGTTTATGCCCGGATGGCGGCGGAAATGCCGGTCTTCCGAGGCCACCAGGGTTTGCGTCAGGATGGGGGCGGTGTTTTCCAGGGTCACGGGAAGGCGCCAAGCGTGATCCGGAGCCAGATACAGGCGCAGGGGGTTCCCGTTGCGGTCCTGGATCACGGTTGCGGGCGCGGGATGCAGGCGGCCTTCCGGGAAGGGAAAGGCGGCGTCGAGGAGGAAAAAGGCCGCAACCGGAATCAGGACAGCCAGGACGGCCACCAGGAGAAAGCGTTTTCCCGGGCGGGGCCGGTTTATGCCTAGGAGTCCTTTTTTTCGCACAGCGCCTTGTAATCCTGGATGATGTCCAGCATGTCCATCTGCTGGTTGACCCGGCAGTAGAATTCTTCCATGCCGATGGGCTTGGTCAGGAAGTCATTGGCCCCGTTTTTGATGAACCGGGCGGTCTGTTCGCCCCCTTCGGCCGAAACGCCGATGATGGCCAGCCTGTCCTTGGGCCGGGTTTTGCGGATCTCGGTGATCAGTTCAAAGCCGTCCATGCGCGGCATGTGGTAGTCGGTGATGAGCAGGCGCACATCCGGGGTGTCGCGCAGGATATCCAGGGCTGCGGCCCCGTCTGCGGCCTCCATGACCTGGTAATTCTGATTTCCCAGCAGGGTGGCCATCTGGTGCCGGGCGAGTTTGGAGTCGTCGGCCACCAGCACGGTGACGGAAAGATTTTTGTGCAGACGCTCAATGAGGTTTTCCATGTTGGTCACCTCGGCCATGGATTTGAGGAAATAATCCACCACGTTTTGTTCAAGGAGTTTTTTGCGGACCTCCTCATCGAACGACGAGGTCATGACCACGGCGGGCACGGCGTACCGGTTGGCCAGGGCCACGATTTCGCCGCCGGTGTCGTCGGGGAGGTTTAAGTCCAGGACGGCGACGAAGATGTCGTCGCGGCTTTGCTCCATGACCTGGGCGGTCTCGGCCAGGGTGGCGGTGACAAGGGTTTCGTAGGGGGTCACGCCGCGAATGTGTTCGCTCATGATCCGGGCCTGGACCCGGCTGTCCTCGACGATCAGCACCTTGGTTCCGTGGGGCATGGGGACACTCCTTTGCGTCTTGCCCGGGGGAGTAGCAGGAGACCCGGGGGGTTGTCCACGAAGGAAAGCGGGAGGCATCAGGGCCGGGAATGCGGCATGGCAGGGATGGAGGGCGGGGATGGCCGTTCATCCGACGCCCGGATACCGACCCGTCAACGGTTATGCGCCCCATGTTTCCAGCATGGCGGGATGGATTCCGGGATGGCTATCGATTGATTTCCCGGATACCGGCTCGGCGGTGTCGATGCGCCTCTGACTTGACGAAGGACGCGCAGGACGTATATGAAGACGGGCCGCGTGACCACGCGACCGCGACAATCGCGCGAACGGGCACGAGGGCCAGCATAGCTCAGTTGGTAGAGCAGCTGATTCGTAATCAGCAGGTCTGGAGTTCGAGTCTCCATGCTGGCTCCAGGAATTTCAAGGGCTGAAGACCATTTAGGTGGTTTTCAGCCCTTTTTTGATCCTCTCAAAAATGACCGAATTTTAGCCGAACTGACTGCAATTTACAGTCAGTCTGCATACACCCCTGGAAAGCATCGTTTTGATGCGGCCGCTTATGCGGCCGCGACCGACGTTCTTTCCTGAAGATGTACCCCGAGCCTTTCCTCCCCCGAGTTCGGCTTGCCCGGCCTCAAGAGATGCGCTGAGCGGATTCGAGGCCGGGTTCCTCCAGCTTACGATCAGGCTTGAAGTCTCGACTTGACATCAAGTGAACACGTGTTTACATGCCCTCCCATGGCCGTACGCATGGAATCCCCGCTTCGCCGGGAACAGATCGCCGAAGTGACGCTTCGTCTCGTGGTCGAGGAAGGGCTGGGCGCGGTGACCGTTCGCCGGGTGGCCCAGGCCGTCGGCATCTCCGCCGCGGCCCTGTATCGGCATTACAAAAACAAGTCCGATATCCTGGCCGCCGTTCTCGAGGAGCATCATGAAATCATGGTCGATATCATCCGCCGCAGCCGGGCCGAGGCCGCGACCGCTCTCGACGCTCTGCGCCGTGTGAACATGAGAAGCATGGCCCTCGTGGAGAAATACTGCGCCCTGCCGGTGATTTTTCTTTCCGACGCCCTGTGGCTGGGGGACTTGCGTCTGCGCGATCTCAAGCTCAGGCACCACCGCATGTTCCGCGAAGCCATACTGGACCTGATCTCCTCGGGGCAGGACTCGGGGGAGGTCCGCGCCGACATCCGGCCCGATGAGATTTTCGTTTTTTTTCTGGGGCTGGTGGCCATGCCGGCGTTGATGCGGGCGCGAAGACCCGAGGAGGTCGACCTGCCGCTCCAGACCAGCGCGAATTGGGATCTGTTCGCCCGGGCGGTGGCCTGTTGATGGCGGTTTTTCTCGCGGCGGCATGCGGCCGCCGCACAGCGGCCTCACGCGTGGAACGCCGCTGAGGAACGTATTGTTCGCGGACATGCCCCATGGCGCGAAGAGGCCGGTTGCGACGGCCCCGATGCGGGAATCGTCCATGACCGGTACGGAGTCGAGAGTGTTTCCGATCCCTTCCTGATCCCCTAGCGGCCCGGCATGTGCCCGGGCGCGCGGCGTTTCAGGGGATATTTCATGTGAGAATGCGATGCAGGTGTTTCGAGCCGTGTCGGCTTTCATCCGATATTGTCGTTTTGTTTTCATCCGGAGGCAGTGCCCATGCAAGTCATGAATGCGTTTACACGTCCGCTGTCACGTTGGTGCGGACTGTCGGTTTTGACCTTGTCCCTGTTCACGCTCGCGGGATGCGGCCAGGAAAAGCAGGGGCCTCCCCAAGCCCGAGTTCCCGAGGTTTCCTACATCACCATCAGTCCCCAGAAACTCCTCTTGGCCAAGGAATTGTCGGGACGCACCTCCGCGTTCCGGGTCGCCGAGATACGCCCCCGCGTCAACGGGTTGATCCAGAAGCGTCTTTTTACGGAGGGGGGCGACGTCACGGAAGGGCAGATGCTGTACCAGATCGATCCGGCCCCGTTCGAGGCCGATCTGGCCAATGCAGAGGCCGCCTTGGCCGAGGCCCAGGCCAAGCTGCCGAGCGTCCAGGCCAAGGCCCAGCGCTACGGCAAGCTTCTCACCAGCGAATCCTTAAGCCAGCAGGACTATGACGACGCCGCCTCGGCCCACGACCAGCTCAAGGCCACCATCACGGCCCTGCAGGCCAAGGTCGCGACCGCCAGGATCAATCTGGGATACACCAAGGTCACCGCGCCCATCTCCGGCCGCATCGGCAAGTCCAGCGTGACCGACGGCGCACTGGTCGCGGCGTATCAGACCGTGGCCCTGGCCACCATCCAGCAGCTCGATCCCATCTATGTGGACGTGACCCAGTCCTCGGCCGAGCTTCTCAGGCTGAAGGAACGCCGGGAGAAGGGGTTGATCAACCCGGACCAGACGAACCAGAACGCGGCCAATCTCATCATGGAGAACGGCAAGCCCTATGCCCTGGAGGGGATCTTTCAGTTCCGCGACGTCACCGTGGATCCCTCCACCGGCTCGGTCATCCTGCGCCTGATCTTCCCCAACCCGCAGGCGGAGATCCTGCCCGGCATGTTCGTGCGGGCGATCATCAAGGAAGGCGTCAACGACGAGGCCATCCTGGTGTCCCAACAGGGCGTGTCCCGGGACACCAAGGGCAACCCCTACGCCCTGGTTGTCAATGCCGAAAACAAGGCCGAGATGCGCCAACTGACCCTGGACCGGGCCATCGGCAACCAGTGGCTCGTGGTGGCCGGACTGGCCCCCGGGGACCGGGTGATCGTCGAGGGCCTGCAGATGCTCCGGCCCGGAACCGAGGTCAAGGCCACACCCGTTGACCAGGGCCAGACGGCCCAGGCCGATGCCCGGACGCCGAAAAGCGGTGAGGGAGAGAAGTAATGTTGTCGAAATTCTTCTTGGACAGGCCTGTTTTCGCCTGGGTCATCGCCATCTCCATGATGGCCCTTGGCGGATTGGCCATCTATAAGATGCCCATTTCCCAGTATCCGCCCATCGCCCCGCCCTCCATCTCCATCACCGCCTATTTCCCGGGCGCCTCGGCCGAGACGGTGGAGAACACCGTGACCCAGATCATCGAGCAGAAGATGACCGGTCTGGACGGGCTGCTGTATTTAAGCGGGACCAGCTCATCCTCGGGCGAGGCTAGGCTGGAGTTGACCTTCGAGCCGGGCACCGATCCGGACATCGCCTGGTCCAAGGTGCAAAACAAGCTGCAACTGGCCACGGCCAGTCTGCCCGACGAGGTGCAGCGTTCGGGCGTCGAGGTCAGCAAGTCCACCCGGAACTACCTCATCGTCGTCGGCCTGATCTCGGAAGACGGCAGCATGAACGGCGTGGATCTGCGGGACTACGCCCAGTCCAATCTGGAAAAGATCCTCTCCCGGGTGCCCGGCGTGGGCGAGGTGGAGAATTTCGGCAGCCAGTACGCCATGCGCGTCTGGCTCGATCCGGACAAGCTGCACAGCTACAGCTTGACCGTGGCCGACGTCACCTCGGCGCTTACCGCCTACAACGTCGAGGTCTCGGCCGGCCAGATCGGGGGAGCGCCCTTCATGCCCGGCCAGCACCTCAACGCCCCCATCGTGGTCCAGCATCTGCTTCAAACCCCGGAAGAATTCGCCAACATCCCCATCCGCGTCAATCCCGACGGCTCCGTGGTCCGGGTCAAGGACATCGGGCGCACGGAACTGGGCTCCGAACGCTTCGACATCGTGGGCGAGTACAACGGCCTGCCCTCGGCCGCCATGGCCATCCGCCAGGCCGCCGGAGCCAACGCCCTGGACACCGCCGACGCCATCAAGAGCAAGCTTGCGGAGATGAGCGCGTATTTTCCCCCGGGCTTGAAGGTGGTCTATCCCTACGACACCACGCCGTTCACCAGGGTGGCCATCGACGAGGTGGTCAAGACCCTGTTCGAGGCCGTGATCCTGGTCTTTTTGATCATGTACCTGTTCATGGGCAACATCCGGGCCACGCTTATCCCGACCATCGCGGTGCCCGTAGTGCTCTTGGGAACCTTCGCAGTCCTAAGCGCCTTTGGCTTCTCCATCAACATGCTGACCATGTTCGCCATGGTGCTGGCCATCGGCCTTCTGGTGGACGACGCCATCGTGGTGGTCGAAAACGTGGAGCGGATCATGTCCGAGGAGGGCCTCTCGCCCCGGGAGGCCACAGCCAAATCCATGGACGAGATCACCAGCGCCCTGGTCGGCATCGGCCTGGTGCTCTCGGCGGTGTTCGGTCCCATGGCCTTTTTCCAGGGGTCCACGGGGGTGCTCTACCGCCAGTTCTCGGTCACGGTCATCGCCGCCATGCTGCTTTCCGTGGTGGTGGCCCTGGTCCTGACCCCGGTTCTGTGCGCCACGTTTCTCAAACCCGTGCCCAAGGGGCATGAGCCTTCGGAAAATGTGATCTACTTTCTGCGCCCCTTTTTCCGCTGGTTCGACCGGGTCTTTTATCGCGCCCGGTCCATCTATGTGGGCCTGGTGGGCAGATCCTTCTCCAGGGCCGCGCGCTACCTCGTCTTGTACGCCCTGATCGTGGCCGGGGTGGGCTACCTGTTTGTGCGCATGCCCACCGGCTACATCCCGGACGAGGACCAAGGGATCCTCATGATCCAGGCCACCCTGCCGCCGGGCTCGTCCACCCTGGAGCAGACCGAGGCGGTCATGACCAAGGTCCGCAACTATTTCCTGGAGCAGGAAAAAGACGCCGTGGACAGCTTCATGAACGTCTCGGGCGTGAGTTTCAGCGGCCAGGGACAGAACATGGCCCTGGGATTCGTCAAGCTCAAGGACTGGGACCAGCGCCAAGGCGACGACCTCAAGGTCAAGGCCATCGCCCTGCGGGCCTCCAAGCGCCTCTCCCAGATCAACGAGGCCATGGTCTTCGCCTTTCCACCGCCGCCGGTGGTGGAACTAGGCATGGCCACGGGTTTCGACTTCCAGTTGCTGGACCGGGGCGGCCTGGGCCACGACAAGCTCATGGCCGCGCGCAACCAGCTTCTGGGCATGGCCAGGCAGGAGCCCCGGCTGGTCCGGGTCCGCCCCAACGGGATGGATGACGTCCCGGAATACCATGTCGCCGTGGACTGGGACAAGGCCGGCGCCCTCGGGACGCCCATCACCTCCATCCATCATACCATTTCGGCGGCCTTCGGCAGTTCCTACGTCAACAACTTCATCCAGGCCGGCCGGGTCAAGCAGGTCTACGTCCAGGCCGACGCCCCATACCGCATGCAGCCCCAGGATTTGAACAAGCTCTACGTCCGCAACACCGAGGACAAGATGGTGCCCTTCTCGGCCTTCGCCACCGGGCGCTGGACCACAGGGTCGCCAAAGCTTGAGCGCTTTAACGCCTTCCCGTCCATCAACATCCTGGGCGAGCCGGCTCCGGGCCACAGCACCGGCGAGGCCATGACGATCATGGAGGACTTCGTCGCCAAGCTGCCCCAGGGCATCGGTTTCGACTGGACGGGCCTGTCCTACCAGGAACGGATGGCCACAGCCCAGGGGCCGCTGTTGTACGCCTTCTCGGTCTTCGTGATCTTTTTGTGCGTGGCGGCGTTGTACGAAAGCTGGACCATCCCCATCGTCAACATGCTCATGCTGCCGCTTGGCGTGCTCGGGGCCATCGCGGCCACGTCGCTTCGGGGCATGCCCAACGACGTCTACTTCCAGATCGGCTTTCTGACCACGCTCGGGCTGTCCACGAAAAACGCCATCCTGATCATCCAGTTCATCAAGGAGCGCATGGCTCAGGGAGAGACGCTCGTCGACGCCACGCTCGGCGCGGTCAAGACCCGGTTTAGGCCGGTGCTCATGACCTCCCTGGCGTTTTTCTTCGGGGTTCTGCCCCTGGCCATCGCCACCGGGGCCGGGGCCGGGGCCATGAACGCCATCGGCACGGCCGTGTGCGGCGGCATGCTCTCGGCCACGTTTATCGACCTCATCTTCATCCCCCTGTTCTTCGTGCTGACCTCCAGGCTGTTCAAGGGACGATGAAACAGGGGACGACAGGGAAGGGCGCAGGAGTAATGAGGGGGCGCGCACGGTTCGCAAAAGGCGAACTCCTCGCCCCACTTTTGAGCGGATGCGAACAAATCAATAAACGCCTTGACTGGCCGTAATGCCGCGTGTCTCAAGCATTTTCCGCAGAAAGCCGGCAGAGCTCAGTTGGTAGAGCAGCTGGTTCGTCATCAGCAGGTCTGGAGTTCGAGTCTCCATGCTTGCTCCAGAAATTAGGGCTGAAGATCACTGCCAATTCCCGGAGCGCCTGGGCTTTACGAGTTGGTCGACGATGAATATATTTGCAAAGGAGTGGCGAGCATTTTTCTAGCAGTGGACCCCCTGGGCGGGAAGCATGAAGTCAGGATCACCGAGCAACGGACTCGGATAGAATGGGCGAGCTTTATTCGAAAATTGCTCGATGATCGCTATCCCGACGCCAAGAAAATCGTTTTGTTTATGGACAATCTCAACACGCATGACACGGGGTCACTTTCTGCGGCGTTCCCGGCGGAGGAAGCCAGGCGGCTTTCACAACGCCTTGAATACATGACACTCCCAAGCACGGGAGTTGGTCAAATATTTCGGAAGTTGAACTCAGCGTATTGAAGCGCCAATGCCTTGCTGGCCGAATAGACTGTATCGAGAAGATGCGAGCCCGGGTTTTGGCGTGGAGCAATGACAGGAATAACCGTCAAACTCAAGTGGACTGGCGGTTCACGACAATGGATGCTCGAATCAAGATAAAACGCCTGTATCCGAAAACTTAAACCGTACTATGTACTAGCCTCATCTGCGGATTGCTTCAAGTCAATGAGTCGCAAAAACGCGGATGCCTCAGAAAAATCTGGTCGCAGGGATAAAGCTTCTTGCAAATGCTTGATGCACAATGTCAGATCGTCGGCGTTATAGTCTGTACGCACTGAAAATCTTATGTGCCAATGTTGTCTCGCGTAATCCAGAATGGATTTCATTGATTTTGTCTTCTTCATCCTCATAAGCATGGTTGTCTTGAGATATGTTATATTTTGAATCAGCACCAAATGCATTGTTGCTGCTTAATAAAAGATAACCGTGCCTGCCAATGCCCGTTACAGGCAATCGTATCATAAAGGTTGCATGTTTGTTTGTTTTTGTGTATAATTTATAACTTTGGATTATATTTGTAGGGTTTTTGCATACCACAAGAACCCCAACCTTTTCCACGCAATGTTCACACCAAACTTCATGATCGTTAATTATTTGACTTATTACTTCAAGTTGATTTTTGTTTGAGTCTACGTCAATGATCGTTTTGCACTTTGTACATTTTGTCCGAATTCTGATATGTTTGAATTTATTCAAGGCGTGATTGACGACAATAGCATATAGCTTTGTGCTTGAATTGTTTGTTTGATGCATGAGTATGTTTTCTTAAAAGAATGTATGCAACTTATTTAGAATAATACATCAAGATCTTGAAAGAAATGTTTTTAGGAATCAACGATTGCCATCTTTGAAAGAATGAGTAGGATGAAGTTAAGAGCCCTCATCGCTTGTATCCTTCGAGATTGAAAATAATAGATGCAAAAATCAAAGCATAAAATCAGGAATCAGAACAATCAGAAGTATAATTGCAGCGAGGATGAAGGAAAGTGCAAGTACGAGAAATGGTAATGGTTTATGAATTTTGATGTTTGATGATGTCAACATGTGAATTTCTGCCTCTGCTTATAGTTTTTGCGAAACGGTGCAAACTTTGTGCGTTGTTTCATTCCGGAGGTCAACACCTGGACGCCAAAATTTTGAAACCGGAATGAACGTTATTTTCTGGCTGAAGTCGAGGGGGTCAAGCTGGCTTTCCTGAAGATCGTGGGATGAAGGTGAGCCAGGGCAGCCAACCACTCGCCAACCAACCGCCAACCAACCGCCAACCAACCGCCAACCATCCCGGTTTGAGGGGCCAGAATCGGTTGGTGTTTTGCCAACATAAGCGTGGTCGATTTCTTGAAATAAGATAAAAATTCTAGATAAATAGCCAACTTTTTGCCTCATCGTAATCAGCAGGTCTGGAGCTCGAGTCTCCATGCTGGCTCCAAAAATTTCAATGGTTTAGGGGTATTCCTCCTAGGCCCTTTTGATTGTCTATCAAGTGTGCCAACCGCCCCGCCAACCTTTCCCTGTGGATTTAGAGGATGGTCAGTCCAGAAACGGCCCGTTTTGGGACGGGTGTGTTTTGTATTTGGGATGGGTGCGCTTGGGTTTGGGGTGTAAATTTTTGTGTGCTTGGAGTTGAACAGGAATT
>NZ_JAZHDB010000041.1:0-6774 GCF_036584575.1 Desulfolutivibrio sp. | reverse complement strand
GATGATATTCAATGTCTCCCAAAGGAAAGAAATTTTGAGATAAATTAAAGTGAAAGGGGTATGGGGAGGGGGTGAAACCCCCTCCCCATGAACAACAATCTCACCCACATCCCTCGCCGCTGCCGCCGCTGCACCGGCAGGCCCCGGACAGGCCCTTGCGGCGCGACTTGAGGCTGGTCAGGTCGCCGGTTCCAAATATCTCCTCCACCCCGTCCTCGACGAGGCCCGAGCAGCCGTGGACCATGATGCCGCGCTCCATGAGGAGCTTGGCCGGGGTTTCGCCGTAGGACGAACAGAGCACGGCGCGGCAGTCCTTGAGCACCCGGGCCAGTTCCTCCCAGCGGCGCGGGCCGCCGCCGGGCTCGGGCGCGGCGCGCTCCTCCACCAAAAAGAGGCCGCCCTCGTTTTTGCCGTAGATCTGAAAAGCCCAGGCCTCGCCCAGGTGCAGGTTGATGAGCATGCCCTCGCGGGTGGCCACGGCCACGTAGGGCCGACTCTCGTCCGCCCCGGGCACGACCTTGGAGCAGGCCCGCAGCATGTCGCTGAATTCCCCCGAGCGGTCGGAGCACAAAAGCCCCACGGCGTCGGCCCGGCAGCGGCGGCAGTGGGTCATCTGGGGCAGAAACGCGGCCGAGATCTGTCTGGCGGCGGCGATCTGGTCCTTGGTGGGCTCGGGAATCTCCGCGAAAGGCGTATTGGGCGTGGGGAACATGGCCATGATGTTGTGGATGTTCGCGCCAAGCGCGGCCACGGTCTTGGAAATCTCACCCACATGGTGGTCGTTGACGCCCGGGACCACGATGGTGTTGACCTTGACGGTGATGCCCTTGGCGGCGAGCAGGCGCACGGATTCGAGCTGGCGGCTGATGAGCAGTTCGGCGGCGGCCCGGCCGCGCAGGATGAGCTTGCCGTCGCGCACCCAGGAATAGACCTTCGCGCCCACGTCCGGGTCCACGGCGTTTATCGTCACGGTGACGTGGGTGGCCCCGACCTCGGCCAGTTCGTCCACATGGCCGGGCAGGGCCAGGCCGTTGGAGGACAGGCAGAAGAGCAGATGCGGGAAGCGTTCCTTGAGGAGTTTCAGGGTGTGGTGCGTCTCGGCCCAGTTGGCCATGGGGTCGCCGGGACCGGCGATGCCGGCCACGGTGATGCGCGGCTCTTTTTCCAGCACCTCTTCCATGTAGACCATGGCCTGGGGCGGGGTGAGCACGGCGCTGGAGACGCCGGGACGGGACTCGTTGACGCAGTCGTGCTTGCGATCACAGTAGTTGCACTTGATGTTGCATTTGGGGGCTATGGGCAGATGCACCCGTCCGCATTGTCCCGAGGCTTCCTTGTTGAAACAGGGGTGGCGGGAGAGATCCCTTTGGATATCCATCGCAAGCTCCTTTGCGGTTTGTTTACAGGTAGCCGTAGCCCACGGGACTGGCGTCTTGTTTGCGGCCAAGCACGGCGTTGACGATGCGGTCGAACATGGCCTGGGCCCCGCCGTAGGCCACATGGCGCAGGCGCTGGCCGCCGAAGCGGTCGTGGATGGGGAAGCCGACCCGGATAAGCGGCACGTTCCACTCCCGGGCGTAGCGGTAGCCCTTGCTGTGGCCGACCATCAGGTCCGGCGCCAGTTCCCCGGCCTCGGCCGCGATGTCGAAGAAATCCACACCCTCGCGGATGGACGGCAGTTCGGGAACCATGTCGCCGCAGGCCTCGGCGATGGCGGCCTTCAGGCGCTTGTCCTTGCCGCCCGTGGCCACCAGGACCGGATGCACGCCGATCTCGGCCAGAAAGGCGGTCAGGCCGACCACCAGGTCTTCCTCGCCGTAGACCACGGCCCGCTTGCCCGAGACGTATTTGTGGCCGTCCACCAGGGCGTCCACGTAGCGGCCGCGTTCGCGGACGTAGCGGCCCGGCGTGGCGCGTCCGGAGACGCCTTCCAGGGCCGTAAACAGGGCGTCGGTCTCGCGGATGCCCATGGGCAGGCCAAGGGAGATGCACGGCACGCCGAAGCGGCGCGACAGCACATGCCCGGCGCTCTCGGCCAGCCCCAGCACGCGGCCGAATTCCAGCGTGGCCTTGGCCCCGGACATGGCATGGATGTCCGCAAGCGGGGTGCCGCCGGAGGGGATTTTTTCGTAGTCGAGCAGGGCCGGGCCATCCATGGTGTCGGAGATGTCGGGCAGGATGGTGGCGGCCAGGCCGAAGTCCTCGAAGATGTCTTTGAGGTGTCGGATGTCCTCGGGGGAGATGAGCCCGGGCAGGACGTTTATGCCGTCGTGCTTCGGGGCCTCGGGATCGGCCAGTTGTCCGGCCGTGGCCGCCACGGCGGCGTGCCAGCCGTCCATGTGGGTGCCGGAGTAGCTTGGGGTGGACACGGTCACGATCTCGGGCAGGGGCAGGTCCGCGAATTCCTTCTTGAATTCGTAGACCAGCCGGGGCACGTCGTCGCCGATGGTCTCGGTCAGGCATGTGGAGGCCACGCCGATCATGGTGGCTCCGTACTTCTCCATGACGTTTAAGATGCCCTTTTTGAGATTGGGGCCGCCGCCGAAGACCGCCTGCTTTTCGCCCAAGGCCGAGGAGGCGATGTCCATGGGCTCGCGGAAATGGCTGATGATGTAGCGGCGCATGTAGGTGGCGCAGCCCTGGGAGCCGTGCAGGAAGGGGATGGCCCCCTCGATGCCCCGAAAGGCCAGGGCCGCGCCCAAGGGCGTACACAGCTTGCAGGCGTTGGTGGTGGAGACGAAGGGCGCGTCTTTCATGGCTTGACCTCCTGAACCTCGGGCCGAATCCCGGGCCGAATCTCGCGCCGGGGCACGAAGCGCCACACCGGGCTTGTGACCGAGGCGTGGATTTCCTTGGCGAAGTTGAGCATGCCCACGAAGCCCTCCAGGGCCTCCTTGCGCTCGTGGTTGTGGTCGCAAAAGCCGACGCCGAGCTTGAAGGCGATGGGCCGTTCCTTGACACCGCCCACGAACACGTCCACGTCTTTTTCCTTGATGAAATGCGACAGCTCCAGGGGGTTGGTGTCGTCCACGATGACCGTGTCCGGGTCGCAGATGGCGGCCAGTTCCTCGTAGTCCTCCTGGGTGCCGGTCTGGGAGCCCACCAGCACCACGCGCATGCCCAGGTGCTTGAAGGCCTTGATCAGCGAGAAGGCCTTGAACGCGCCGCCCACGTAGATGGCGGCCTTTTTGCCTTCCAGGTCTTTGCGGTACTTTTTGAGCTCGGGCAGAAGCTTCGAGAGCTCCTCGCGCACCAGGGCCTTGGTGCGGGCCACGATGCCCGGGTCGCGGTCCTTGAAGTGTTCGGCCACGGCGTAGAGCGAGTCGGCCATGTCCTCGATGCCCAGGTACGAGGCCCGGATAAACGGGATGTCGTATTTGTCCTGGAGCATCTTGGCCAGCTCCATGGTGGCCCCGGAACACTGCACCACGTTTAGGCCTGCGCCGTGCGCCCGGCGGATGTCGTCCACGCGGCCGTCGCCGGTGATGTTGGCCACCACGGCCACGCCCATGCGCTCGAAATATTCCCGGATGATCCAGATTTCCCCGGCCAGGTTGAAGTCGCCCAGGATGTTGATGCTGACCTTGGGCGTCTCCGACACGTCGCCGGTGCCCACGAGCGTAAACATGGCCTTGCAGGCGGCGGCGTAGCCCTCGCGCTTGTTGCCCTTGAAGCCTTCGGACTGCACCGGGATGACCGGGATGCCGGTCTCCTCGGCCACCTGGCGGCACACCGCGCCCACGTCGTCGCCGATGATGCCCACGATGCAGGTGGCGTAGACGAAGGCCGCCTTGGGGCTGTGGCGGGCAATGAGTTCGAGCAGGGCGGCCTTGAGCTTTTTTTCGCCGCCGAAGATGACGTCGCGTTCCTGGAGGTCGGTGGAGAAGCTTAAGCGGTGCAGCTCCGGCCCCGACGACAGGGCCCCCCGGATGTCCCAGGTGTAGACCGCGCAGCCGATGGGGCCGTGCACCAGGTGCAGGGCGTCGGCGATGGGGTAGAGGACCACCCGCGACCCGCAGAAGACGCAGGCCCGCTGGCTCACCGCCCCGGCCAGGCTGTCGCGGTTGCAGGCCATGGCGAAGGGGCCGCTGCCCTTGACGTGGACCTGATCCTTGCGCTCTTCGAGGATGGCGTGTTCCATGCGGTCTCCCTTTCCGGCCGTCTCGGCGGGCCGGATGCGGGAGGGGGATTACAAGGGGCGTGCCATGCAGTTATCTGTCTGATATGACATGATATCGTCTGTTTACGGATGGGCTTTGCGACAACAAAAACGTAGAAGTGAGGTTACAAAATTGTAGGGTGTTTGGAGGGTGGGGAGAAGGTGTCGGGAGGTGCTGAGAATGGGGAGGGGAAGGGCTGCGGGTGGAGGGTCCAACCTGGCGGGTGGTCGCTACCAGCTATCTCATGAATATCATTGATTCTTTTATCCTCGGCTTTAACAACTAACCAACCGAACATTTTGCTGATATTATAGCAAGAAAAAATATATGAATGCTATTTTGAACATGAAAAATAGTATTTTCTTTCTTCAAAAAAATGCTTAAATTTAGTTGCATAATGTGAAAGATATGTTATAATCATCATGTAGTTTAAGATTTAGTAATGCTTCTGTATACATGAAGCAAACAGTATGAAAATGGAAGCATTCAAATGCCAATTTCTACATCCAATGTCTCCGCTTCAAATCTTGGTCTTACAATTAGATAATTTTGCGTAACTACCAAGGGATGGAGCCTCAAGAACGACATTCTTGACAAGGATGTTTTCAATGACGCAAATGAAAATATCGGGACGGTTGAAGACTTGCTCGTAACTCGTGACGAGTGTATTTCCGACGCGTTCATCGGCGTGGGTGGTTTTCTGGGGATGGACGCCACGATGTCGCCATCCGCGTCAATCATTGCAAAATCACAAACAAGCGCGTCCTGCTTCCTGGTGTAAGCAAAGAAGCGGTCAAAGTGAAGCCGAATTCAAATATGCCGACGAACGGTTCTTTCTTTTGGCGCCATCATGCCTCTACAAGCGTAATGGAGCTTGCCAAAAAAAGTTGGAAGTTTTTTGTCGTAACTTCTTGAGCCAGGCGCCGTTCACTGTTGTAGATGAAAGAGTATTGTCTCTTTGTGAAAGTTCTGGACCACTTGGCGCTGATTGTGTAAATCATATGTCAGGCGACGTGCAGGCCCATGATGAATTGTCAGTCACGTGTAATATCGAGGAAATTATGAAGAAGTCACGCAGAAGTATTTCGTTTCCGTATCTTTGTTTACTATGCATTATTGTTGTGTTTGCAAGTTTTATATATACATCGCGAGCTTACGCAAAGCTTTCCATAAATCTCCCCGTCGAGGGCGAAATACATAATACCCCGGAGACGTTCACCGGCAAAGCCACGGCGTACTTCAGCGGTGGTGGTATATTAACCCTCACGACGAACCAAGGCGTGACCTGCCAGGGCGAATACGTAAACACGGACGATAACCAAGGAAACGGAACGGTCGTCTGCGAAGATGGTCGATTGGGCTCTTTTAACTTTGTTGCCTCTGGCTTTAGTGGCAACGGTGAAGGATTGATAGATACGAAGCCTTTTGCGTTTCGCATCGGAAAATAGTGCCTGCGACCAATATGGACAGCCAGTTGCCCACTGAACACATTGAAAAACAAAGTCTTGTTCCAGGTCGGCCGTATTGATTTCATCCTGCGATACGTCATTACACGGGTGAAAGACTCACAGAGTAAATAGTATTTTTTGAAAAACGAACTACCAGGAATAGTATTACATTATAGACTTTTGCTGTGGTAATGACGTTGAAAATTTTGTTGGTTACAGTATTGTGATTGCGCACAAATCGCATGATGCCTGGGCAATTGGCATCACCAAAGAGGAAAGCACCATCCTCGTAAAGGGATAAAGCATCAATAATGGCATCATGGGCATGGACGTCTGCAACGATGCCAGTGAGAAAATAGGTGGAGGAGGGGAGAAGAAACGCGGGGCGAGGCGGAGATGGCGGGGCGGGAAATGGATGCGGCAGGCGGGCGGCGGCGGATGATGACGGGAGGCCGTCCACGGCCTCCCGCTACAAAGCCATGTGTGAGCTATGAATCGGATGCACCGTCGCCGCCGTCCGCAGGCGGCGTGTCGTCGAGCGTGCCATCGGATTTTTTTGCTTCATCCTCCGGGCAGACCTCGGCCATGAAATCTTTGAACCACTGTTCGTTGCGCACGGGATCGAGGTCGGTGTCGGTGCGGATGTAGTCGCAATCAGGGAAATATTTATCGCGAAGTGATTCCCTGAGCCATTTTTGGCATCCATCTGGTTTGTTGGTACGAGACGCAACACAAGCGAGGTTGTAGCCAGCAATTCTTGGATTGAGCCGACGGGCTTCAAGGAAGTTTGATTCGGTTCGAGTTAATAATCTCACTCGTTCGTCTTCATCTTCAGTTAATTCAGGAGAAGAAATTATTAATAATGCATGTCCAAAATTGTAGAAAGCTTCATGAAAATCCGGCTTGATGCTGCATGCCTGTTCGTATTTTTCGCACGCATCGAGAAGGAGCTTTCGCCGTTTTTCTGGTACAGGCGTCAGGTCCGGGGCGGCCAGATCGCCAAGGGCATTCCCCCAATTGTTGAGCGCTTTATGATCATCCGGTTTGATGCGGCATGCCTGTTTGAATTTTTCGCACGCATCGAGAAGGAGCTTTCGCCGTTTTTCTGGTACAGGCGTCAGGTCCGGGGCGGCCAGATCGCCAAGGGCATTCCCCCAATTGTTGAG